>JAAZNR010000124.1 GCA_012798155.1 Thermogutta sp.
CCGCCGTTGGTCACTCCCGTCGGATCGCCCGCCGCGATCTGATCGTACAGCGCCCGCTGTTCCATAAACGGCAGGAGAGGGATGAAACCGGACTTGCACTCTCCGTTGCCGCTCCAGTTTCCCGTGAATCCGGGCCAGTCCGAGCCTGTCCCGCCTTTGCGATACGGGAAAACCAGGTTGATGTCGTGATAATTCTGTAGCGCCAGCCCCAACTGCTTGAGGTTATTGGTGCACTGTGCCCGCCGGGCGGCCTCCCGCGCGGCCTGCACCGCCGGCAACAGGAGCGCGATCAAGATGCCGATGATCGCGATCACGACCAGCAGCTCCACGAGGGTGAACCCTCGCCGTTGAATGGGAACCAATTGTCGCTTCATTTCCCACCTCCCAACCGAGAACGAGAAAAGGGACCTGAACTCCGACCGACCGAACCTTCGTATCCACCGAGAAATCGGTTGACGCCGGACGGGCCCTGCGCCGTTGCGCCCCTACCGGTTCTTCACCCTTCGAGAAGACGTTTGCCGACGGAAAAGGCGGGGTCAGCCGGCTCGGCGGCGGTCTTGCCGAACCGGGGAGGAGGGGGCGAAAAGGCATGACGGTGACGGCCGGCATAAGGCACCCCACCAGACGCTGAAAAGGGGCCGCACTCTCCTCTTGAGAAACCGGCGGCAACGTCCCAGAAACGGCCGCAACGTCCTTGAGAAAAAGGGCGGCGCTGCCCTTTCGACTGGAAATATAACCGAAGCGGAAATCCGCGTCAACAAAAATGCGGGCGTTTGTCAGCGACCACTAGAAATGTCCCCATTTTGAAACCATTAGAAATGTCCCCTCATGGTACCGAAAGGGGGGTCAGGGGTTTTCGCTCTCCGCCTTGCTCTGCGAACGGAGCGGAGCGACCGGAGCAGAGCAAGGCGAACCCTCGGCTATCGCGTCCTGCCTGTGGCTCCCCGTCGCAAGACCCCGATTCTTCCCCACTGGCCGACGGAGGCCACGACGGATGACGCGAGGGTCCGTCAGTGGTCGGCCAAGTGGCAGGCGGCGAACCTCGGCATCGCCACGGGAGCCGGTGCTGGACGCGGCCCTGGCCGACCCGCCCGGCCGTCGACTGGCGTGCTGCTGAGGTGGGGAACGACCCAGGCAGGTTCGAGATTACGCTTGCAGACGCGGATCCCTGGGCATCCTTTACGGTCAATTTCACACTCGGCGGCACCGCAAACGCGGGCGACTACCTCGTTGACGGGGCCTGCTATTCCAGCTATGGATACTATGTGAGCTTTGAGTGCGGGGCAACCGCGAAAGCGGTCGAGATCATACCCATCAATGACGCGCGGAACGACCCTGAACAGACCGTCGTCCTGGATCTCACCGGTATTTCTATTTCCGGCGGTTACGGCTGCGAGCCGGGCAACCATTCCATCGGGAACCCGGCTTCGGCAACGATCACCCTTGTCGATGACGACGACGATTGGACGATCGCGATGAGCGCTACCAGTGACAAGCTCGTTGAGGCCGACGAGAATACCGGTACGTTCACGATTACGCGGTCGGGCGATACGGACGCCCGCTACCCGATCACCGTTGATTTTGCCATGTCGGGGATCGCTCGCCGGGGCATCTGGTGGGGCTGGGAGGGTGTCTTCAACCCATTTACAACTCCGTATGTCAGATACCTCCCCACGCATTGGGGATACGATTATGAAACGGAGGTTCTCCTCGCCGGCGTGGTAACCACCGAAACCTACGGCGGCCGCCAAGAGACCAACCCATTCGACATTTCCACCTTTACGCCGTA
>JAAZNR010000125.1 GCA_012798155.1 Thermogutta sp.
AACTTCAGGCCCGACTCGCTGAGCGGCAGGCCGCCCCTTCCTCGGCGTGTGAGCCGGCCCCCGCGGTCCGCTCGCAACCCGCTTCGGATCGGCCGCAAATCCCGGAATCCACCCCGGATGGTCCGAAAACCCCGGAACCTACCCCGGATCGGCCGGAGACCCCGCAATCCGCCGTGAACCGTGGCGGGGCTACGCAGGCCGGCGAGGGACGCTCGGCGATTCCCCGTCCGGGCAAAGTCGAGCCGCAAGGGGATTCCGCCCAGGGGCCGCCCGATTTCCGCCGCTTTATTTCCAAGCAAACCGGACCGGGTCCGCTGGTGATCCCGCGGTTACCGCCTCGGCGTCGGGGTTCCGCGCCCCGCTGGTTGGCCGCCGCGGCGGTGCTGGCCGCGGTCGCCGCCGCCGTGACCTGGTACCGTCTTCCGCGACCGGCGGTGACCACGGCGACGCTGGACTTTTCCCAGTCCCCGAAGCTGATGCACGCCCGCGACGGCACGCTCCCCCACGGTTTGGAGGCCGCCGATCTCCCCTTCGCCGAACCTTTTCTGCCCGACGACGAAGAGGTCGTCCGCGAACTCCTGGCCGGGGAAGGCATCCGCGACAACGCCGTGGTCGCGTCGTTGGCGGAACCGCGGCGGGAATTGCCCGACCTGCTGTTCATCAGCCGCTCGGAAGACGTGCCCTTCATGCACCTGCGATTGCGGGCGACGGAGCCGCGGGAGGCGGAGTCCTTGCTGCAACGCTGGGGCGAGGTCTACGCCGGGGCCCTGCGGCGCAGGACCGAGGCCGCCGGCCGCGCCGCCCTGGAACGGGTCGAGGCCGAGCGGCACGACGTTGCGGAACAGATCGCCCGACTCACCGCCCAGCGGAAGGAGATCGAAGGCCGGCTGGGCACCGCGCGTCCCGTCGAGCTGGAGGTCCGGCGCCTTCAGGCGGTCCACATGGCCGAGGTCGGCGAGCAAGAGTTGGGGCAATTGGCGCGGCAGATCACGGAGTTGGCGCGGCGGCGGGATGCGGCGGCCGCCACCGCCGCTCAGCCATCGCCCCCCGTCGATCCCGCTGAATTGAACGCCGCCTTGGAGACGGATGCGGAGGTCTTGGAGATTCGCGCCCGGCTGGCCGCCCTGGAGTCGCCGCAAGCGGCCGGTCCGGAGGCCGCCCCTGCCGCATCGGTTCAGGAACAGATCGCCGAACTCCGCGGGCGATGGGAGGCCCTGCGAGCCAAGCACCAGGAGCGCCTCGCGCGGCAGAAGAAGGAGGCCGCCCAACTGACCGTCGAGACCTTGGCCGAGGAATTGCGGATGCTCGAGGCACGCCGCACCGAGGCCGCCGCGGAAGTCGCCGCACAGCGGCAGATCGCCGCCGACTGCGCGGCCGCCGCGGAGACCCTCCGCCGGACGGAGCAGGAACTGCCGGAACTGGAAAGCCGGGCCGTGCGATTGGCGACCAAGGCGGAACAACTGCAAGCGGCCCTGGCCGACGCGGCCGGCAAGGGACCCGCGATCTCGACGCAAA
>JAAZNR010000892.1 GCA_012798155.1 Thermogutta sp.
CCGTATTAGTGACCTTCGATCTAAGATTGTAATACCGAACGAATTATTGGATGGGATGGATGAACTCAGAATTCTCGGTAATGACGCTGCCCATATTGAGGCAAAGGACTACGGAGAGATATCCGATGTTGAGGTCACCGTAGCAATAGCATTCACGAAGGAAATTCTGAAAGCCTTGTATCAATACAGCTCGCTATTAGACAAACTGCGGTCACTCAAAAAGCAACCATGATGGATAACAAACGCTGCGAGAGCAATCGCGCACCGGTGCCGCTGCCGGCTTGCCCGGCAGTGCGGGCGGCTGATCCCATGATCGGCGGCACCCACCCGCCGGATTGCACAGAGACGCCGGGTGGCTGGGGTCGAAGCGGAGCGAAGCCCCCAGTCAGCCGTCTTCGCGCCGCTTCCACCACCAGCTTACGCCGGTGGCTCGCGTCGGATTGCGCTATAACACCACCAGCTTACGCTGGTGGCTCCAACTACATTTCCACCACCGGCCGCTCCAGTATTCGTGGCGTTCGTTTTCGTGGAGCCGCCGGCGTCAGCCGGCGGTGTTTCGGCGCCGCCGAGCGTTGACCACCGGCATCACTACCGGCTTGCGCCGCCGGCTCGGGGCCGAGCACTCCGCGCTGACGTGACCGCCCGGCTACGGTATAATCCCCGAAAGGCGTGGATTGCCCGACCGCCGAACACCCGGAGGGTATGCGAATTGGTGAGCAGCCACACTGGAGATGTGGTGCCCCTTATGGGGTTGCGGGTTCGAGTCCCGTGCCCTCCGCTGCCGGAAGATTTGCAACCTTAACGTTTAACGTCAGAATTGCCGGCCTTGACGTGGGGAACGCCTGCTTCGACGCTCGGTACGAGTTGATTCGTACAAGCATCGATTTGATTCGTACGGGCATCGGTTGATACGGGCCTCGGTTGATTGCAACAGGCATCGATTTGGCGGGCGCCGGCATCACCGGAGCCGGCGGCGGACATGGCGGGCGCCGGGATTATCGGAGCCGGCGGCCGACGTCTATTCCCGCCCCACCATGCGATGGAATACCCGGCGGTTTTCGCGGAGGTAATCTTCGACCGTTTTCAGCAGGGCGGGCGGGCCGTCCGTGCCCATCAAATGGCTGAGCTTGGTCAGTTCGGTGGGGTCGCTCGGGAGGTGATTTCTCGCCGTCACGCTGACCAATCGCAGGCGGCCTTCCAAGGTGCGGAGGAAGGTGTAGCTTTGCAGAAGATAATGATAGTCGCCCTCTTCTAGGAGTCCCGCGTCGTGCAGTCGCCGCAAGGCCTCCCAGGTCGAGGCGGTACGGACCTGGGGCCATTCGCCGCCGTGCCGCAGTTGCAGCATTTGCACGAGGAACTCGATGTCCACGACGCCGCCCGGCCCGCGCTTGATGTCAAGTTCATGAGACGTCGTTTCTTCCAAGCGCCGGCGCATTTCGGCGATTTTGTCGCGGAATTCGTCCTTCCAGGGTTGGCCGAAGGCGGCTTCGTGAATCACCTCCAGCACCCGCCGGCGGATGCGAGGCGAGGCGAAGACGACGCGGGCCTTGCACAGGGCCTGGCGTTCCCAGAGGTCGGCCTCGCCTTCGCGGAAGTAGCGGGCGAATTGATCCAGGGGAAAGACCAGCGAGCCGCTCTTGCCGGTCGGTCGCAGCCGGGCGTCGATCTGGTACAAGCGGCCGTGGGGACCCAGGTGCGACACCGCCCGCGTGATCCGCTGCGCCCATTGGCTGAAGAAATGCTGATTGGTGGTGCCCTCGCGGCCGCGGCCGTAATGCCCGCCGAGTAGCGGCACGGTCTCGCCGTCGCCCTCGTAGAGGAAGACGACATCGAGATCGGACTGGTAGCTCATTTCGTGGCCGCCGAATTTTCCCATGGCCAGGATGATCATTTCCGGGGCGCGGTCCGCCGACTCGGCGCCGGCGAGCGCCGGCCGGCCGTACTTCAGCACCAGGCTCTCGTATTCCTTGGCGGCGATCTCCGTCAGGCACGTCTCGGCGACTTGCGTGATGACCCGCGTGATGGACTCGTAGTTATCTTTGCCGAGCAGGTCGCGCACGCCGATCTGCAGGATCTGATCGCTCTGGAAGGCGTGAAGGATCGGCTCGATATCCTCGGCCGACTCGCAAAGGTCTTGCAGCGTGCGTTCCAAGAAGTCGGGGGTGGGAAGGCGGTCCAGCACCAGACTGTCCATCAGGCTGTCGATCATGCCGGGGTGGCTGACGAGCAGGCCGGCCAAGAAGGGGCTGTAAGCGCACAGCCGGACGAAGAGTTTCAAGGTGGGCGGGTTGAAGCGGAACAGCTCCCAGAGCACGCCCTTGCCGCCCAGCGAGCCGGCCACCTGATCCAGGGTGACGAGGGTGGCGTCCGGGTCGGGCGAGGCGCTCACGGCGGAGAGCAGGGCCGGGGCGATGGCGGCCAGGAAATGCCGGCACCGCCGCGTGGAAAGGAACGGTATCCGCTCCTCGGCCAGCGACATGAAATTGCGATAGGCCTGGAGAGGGTCGCGGAAGCGATAGCGGGAGAAGACGTCGCGGATGAGCTGCTCGGGCGGGTCGGGGTCCAGGACCAGATCGACCTCGGCCGTGGTCTCCTCGTCGTCCGGGAAGGCCTCTTGCAGCAGGTGATTGAGGATGCGGCGGTTGCGCTGCGTGAAGCGGCGATAATCGGCCTCGAAGGCGCGATCCGCCGGCTTCGTCTTGAGGTCGGGATAGCCCATCCGCATGGCCAGCTTCCGCAGCTCGTCCCGTTCGGTGGGCAGGGAATGCGTCTGCAAGTCGAACATGATTTGCAGGCGATGCTCCAGCTTGCGGAGGAAGTGGTAGCTTTGCTGGAGATGGAAGCTCTCCTCGTGGCTGAGCAGGCCGGCCTCCTCCAGGCGGGCGACGGCCTCCAGGGTGTTGCCGGTCCGCACGGCGGGCATATCGCCGCCGTGCAGCAATTGCAGGAACTGGATGGCGAATTCGATGTCGCGGATGCCCCCCCAGCCGTTCTTGACGTCTTCGGCGTCGATGCCGTCGCGCTGAGCGCGGCCCTCGATGCGGCGGCGGAGGGATTGGATGCCGGAGATGTCCGCGCGACCCAGAAACCGCCCGTAAACCCAGGTCTCCAGGCGCCTCAGGAACTCGAAGCCCAGCTCCAAGTCTCCCGCCACGGGCCGGGCCTTGATGTAGGCCTGCCGTTCCCAAGTCCTCCCGCGAACATCGTAATAGTGCAAGGCGGCGGGGACGCTGACGGCGGCCGCCCCCTTGTCGCCTTCCGGGCTGAGACGGCGATCGACTCGATAGAGGGCCCCCAACTCGGTGCGCTGGGTCAAAAGGCGGACGATCTCCCGGACCAGGCGCTGAAAGAACTCGGCATTCTCCACGCAGCGCGGGCCGGTCGTCGCGCCCTCGTCCTCGTAAACGAAGATCAGGTCGATGTCGCTGGAGTAATTCAGCTCGGTTCCGCCCAGCTTGCCCAGGCCGAGGATGAAGAAGCCCGCCGTGCCGCCCCCCGGGATTTGCGGCCGACCGTAACGTTCCACGCATTTCGCCCAGGCCGCCCGCAAAGCCGCCTCCAACACCGCGTCCGCCACATAGGAGATTTGCTGGGCCACCGTCAGAACGCTCTGGTTGCAAATGAAATCCCCGTAGGCGATCCGCAGCATCTGCCGCTGCTTGAAGCGCCGCAAGGCGTTCAGGATCTCGTGATCGTGCCGCAAGGTGCTCACTTCGTACGTCAACTCATCGACCAGCTCCTCTCGCGGCAGCGGCTCGCCCCGGGAGACGTGCAGATAGTCGTAGCTTTCCGGGTCTCGCACCAAGAAATCACTGAGATGCTGGCTCGACGAGAAGATCTGCAGCAAAGGCGGCAAGGCCCCCGGGTCTCGTTCGAAGAAGGCGGCCAAAGACAACGGGCTGCGGACGGCCGCGAAGAACCGCTCCAGGTTGTTGAGCGCCATGTCGGGATCGGCAAGGAAGGGCAAGGTCGCCCGCAGTTGCCGGCAGAGCGTTTCGGCCAGGTCCGGGGAGATCCTCTGCGAGAGGATCTGCGATAGATTGGCGAATCCCCGGCGGACATCTCGCACCCCGCCCGCGCGGAGCCATTCCGCGGCGGCCTCGGACAACTGAAGGGTACTGCCAAACGCGGGCTGTTCCATGAAGGGGACCGTCACGATCCGGGAGAGCTAATAGGAAGTCAGCGAGTAATGGGAAATCATCGGGCGAAACCTTCGGCGGCCTGCGAACCGCGATCCCAGCCGCAAGCGGTCGGCCCCGTGGGCCCACAGGAATCGCCTCCGGGCGACCGTCCCCCGCGGAGCGAGCGCCTGCCCGGCACCGGCGATAACGGTCAGGGCCGGGCGGTCGCGGCGTTCGGGGACCGCCGGCCCATAACCGCCATTTTGGGATCCGCGTGGAGCCGGGGCAACCGGTGATGTTTCGGCGAGGACGGATTCGCGGCGCGGCGGAATCGCGGCCGGTCAATCCCGCAAGCAAACGGAGTGTCGCACCTGCCGCCGAATGCCCTCGGCGACCATCGTCGTCGTTTTGACGCCTTGGGAACAAAGAGAGCGACAACCGGGAAGAGCGGTTTCGGAGGGAAACGACTGGGCGGGCCAATTTCACCTTGACGGGGAAATGGACGCAATCAATTCGGAGCCGCGGCCTCGGCGCCCCCTACGGTTGCGCGTCTTCCGCGGCCGGCTGCGGGTTTTCCTCGCTATCGCGGACTTTCCCGTGGATGGCCTCGAAAACCTCTCTCCGATGGACCGGCACTTCCTTGGGTGCCGTGATTCCGAGGCGGACCTTGTCACCCCGGATGTCAACGACCACAATAGTGATCTGGTCGTTGATCACGATACTCTCGTTCTTCTTTCGAGCCAGAACTAGCATCCTTCGATCCTTTTGCAGAAGCTGGCTGCGCAACGCACGGCGCGGTCACAGCGCAGGGTGTGAGCGCGCGAGACAACGCTTCACTATCCGACCATACTTGCCCAAAATCAACCTGTCAAGCAAAATCCGCACGCGGCCGACCAAAGTCCAATACATCCCTGGGGGTATTTTGGCCCTAGTCCGAGTATTCTCTCGCCAACCTCCCCCGGATCTTTGCCGATGGACTTGGCCGGCGACGGCATCACTGCAAGCACGGCGGCCCCTGAGCGCCGACCTCGACGCGACCCTCGATCAGCCCTCGGGCTGCCTTTTGCAGTCCTCCAACATTAACTATACGCATTTTCAGGCGTGTGTCAAGAACGCGACACAAACGGTGCATTATGTGCCGGGGCGACGAACTTGACGAAGCCCGTGGCATCGGTGCCGGCCGTCGTCCAGGGATCGCAATACGAAATGCTCCGGAGGGCCATGCCCCGTTTGATGCAGGGCTAGGTTAAGGGAGGGCCACGCCCTGTTTGATGCAGGGCCACGTTAATCGAGGACTACGTCAATCGAGGGCGACGTTAACGCAGGGCCATGCCCTGTCGTGGCCGAAGTCACTACAACGGCAACCTATCGAAGGCGGACGCGGCGGGGCGCGTCCCTCCGGGAACGCACCGACGGGCGTTCGCGTTGTCCGATGCCGGCACGGCTTTATAATTACAGAACGCTTTGGCCGCTCCGCTTTTGGTGCGATCCC
>JAAZNR010000126.1 GCA_012798155.1 Thermogutta sp.
CGATCGCGCGGCGGGCGGCGGTCCCGATCGCTCGGGCAGGGCGTGGCCCTGGTGGATCGCGGCCGTCGTTGCGGCGGCCCTGGTGATCGGGGTTATTACCGTCGCGGCCTATCGCAGGTAGCTTCGCAATCCCCGGCAAGACGCCTTCCCCCAAAGCTTCAACTACTCCTTGGACGGCTATCGCCACGTTCCGGAAGAGGAGGTAGCGTACCGCACGGTCGCCGCCTGGGATGTAGCCATGCCGCAACCCACCGCCCTGTTTGTAGACGAGACGGATACCGTTTGGATCGCCGGGGCCGACGGAATCGAGCGCTACTCAGAAGACGGGCGAAGCGCGGGAACCCTTGCCGTAAACGGACCGATTCGCTGCCTGGCCGTGGCCGACCTCCCCCTGCCCGGCGGCCAAACGCGGCGGACCATCCTCTGCGGCTCCGGCAGCGAAGTCACCCTGTGGGACGAGGCGGGCAAACCGCTCGGCCGGTGGAACTCCTTCGGCGACAAGGCCGTCATCACCTCCTTGGCCGTCGCGGAGGAGGGCGTTTTCGTCGCCGACGCGGGCAACCGCGTCATTCACTATGTGGATTTCCAGGGCGAATTCATCGGGCAACTGGCGCAGCGGGATCGCGAACGCGGCATCGTGGGCCTGGTCGTTCCCAGTCCTTACCTCGACGTCGCCTGGGGCAGCGACGGCCTGCTCCGCGTGGTCAATCCGGGGGTGCATCGCGTGGAGTACTATCAGCCGTCGGGCGACCTGGAGTTTTTCTGGGGCAAGGCGGGCTTGCAAAAGGACGGCTTTTGCGGCTGCTGCAACCCCGCCCATATCGCCCTCTTGCCCGACGGATCGACCGTGACCTTGGAAAAGGCCCTGCTGAGGGTCAAGGTCTTTTCGCCGCAGGGGGAGTTTCGCTGCTGGGTGGCCGGCCCCGACTTCTTCGGCGACGCCGAATCCATGGCCACGGAGACCCGCGACGACGAACGGACTCCGGTGCCCGATCTGGCGGTCGATTCTCGCGGCAGGATCGTCCTGCTGGATTGCGGCCGGCGGAAGGTCTTCGTGCTCGAGCCGAAGACTGCCGCCGACGTATCGGCAACGGAGCGGAACGAGACCGCGGCGGAGTCCGGCGCAGCCGCGCCCGGGCAAGCCGAATCGGCGGCCGGGTTCGCCGAATCGGCGGCGGAGAAAGGCGAAGCTGAGTCTGGGTTCGTCGAAACGGCCGAGAAGAAACGCGATGCGGCGTCCGAGAAAGCTGAAGCGGTGCCCAAGAAACCCGAAGCCGTGCCCAAGAAAGCTGAAGCGGTGGCCGAGAAAGCCGAAGCGCCGCCCGAGAAAGCAGAAGCCGCGTCCGAGAAAGCAGCCCCCTGAATCGCGGCAGGTAGGCCGCGCGTTCCAGCAAGCGGAGATCGAAGCCAATGACGCTACCAATCTCGGGAACAGGCGGATGCGGCGGCGGCATCAGCGGTCGGCGTGCATGGCTCGTCGGCGCGGCGCGTTGGACCGCGGCGGCGTTGGCCGTCGGCGGCGGGGCGCTCCTCAGCCTGGGACGGCGGGGCGAGGCGACCGCCTGCCCGCGCCCGGCTTGTGCCCGCTGCGGCGCCCGCGCATCGTGCAGGCTCCCGGCGGCTCAAACCTATCGCAACCGGACGCGACGATCCGCGGGCCAAGACGTGATCGAAGCGAGCGGGAGCGGTTCCAAAGCGACCTGACCCGGCCCTGAATGCGGCGCACGAGTGGCGGTTGGGGCGAAAACCGGCGTTGTTCGAGGTGCATCATGGCAAGTCCCGGCAAAGGCGTATCGCGGCGGGAGATCCTCCGCGATGGATTGCAGATGGCGGCCCTGGTGGGGGCGGGCGGCCTGGGCGGATACCTCCTGGGCAACCACGGGCAGGGCGATGATATGCTCTGGCAGATCGACCCCTACAAGTGCATCGCGTGCGGGAACTGCGGCACGCACTGCGTCCTGCAGGATTCGGCCGTCAAATGCGTCAATGACTTTTCCATGTGCGGCTATTGCGACCTGTGCACGGGCTACTTTCCCCCGGAACCGGCCGCCCTGAATACCGCGGCCGAAAACCAGCTTTGCCCGACGGGGGCCATCGTCCGCCGGGCCGTGGAAGAGCCTTATTACGAGTACACCATCGACGAGGATTTGTGCATCGCCTGCGGCAAGTGCGTGGTCGGTTGCGCCGCCTTCGGCAACGCCTCGCTGTACCTGCAAGTGCGGCACGATCGTTGCGTCAATTGCCACCAGTGCTCGATTGCGATTGCCTGCCCCTCGCAGGCCTTCGTCCGCGTGCCGGGTTCCCAGCCGTACTTGCTGAAACAGCGCATCCGGCCGAAATAGCCTGCGATGAAGGCCGGGGACGGCCGCCCCGCGCGGCCGGAAGTGTTCGTGAGGCCGACTATCACGACCAGCGCGGCGGTGACGCCGGCGGAGATTTCGGGGTCCTTATGCCATTACCAGATTCCCAGCGATGGAGCCGATGCCGACCGACCGAGGGCGAAGCGATCCGCGGGCTTCCAAGCGGGGCCGCGGAACGGCATTGCCATGAGGCGGCCGGCGATTCCTTGCGCTCCCCAGTCCGGCCTCCGCGGGCACGCTTGCGGACCGCGGCGATGGTCCTGACGCTCGCGGCGTTGCCGCTTTTGTGCGGCGGATCGGCGTCGGGAGAGGAGCGTTTTCCTCCGCCCGACTTCACCTACCACAAAATGCCCGAGACGCCCGTCCCGCCTCCCCCTTCGCCGCTTTGGGAGTACGCCGACACGGCGGCGCTCTTGGCGGCTTTGGCGCTGGCGACCTACTTGGCGCTGGGCCGGCGCTCGCGGAACGGACTCTTGATCCTGGCCGCGGTCAGCCTGCTGTGGTTCGGATTCCGACGCGAAGGCTGCGTCTGCTCGATCGGGGCGATTCAGGACGTCGCCGAAGCGGTGTTCAACGCCCATCGCGCCGTGCCCGGCACCGTCATCGTCTTCTTCACGCTGCCGATCGTCTTCGCCCTGTTTTTCGGTCGCGTCTTCTGCGCGGCGGTGTGCCCGTTGGGGGCGATCCAAGAGCTGGCGGCCATCCGCCCGCAACGCATCCCCCTTTGGCTGGAGCATACGCTGGGGATCGTGCCCTGGGTCTACCTGGGAGTGGCCGTGCTCTACGCGGCCGGCGGCACGGCCTACGTGATCTGCGAGTACGACCCCTTCGTGGCCTTTTTCCGGCGGTCGGGGGCGGCGTCGATGCTGATTTTCGGGGCCTGCCTTCTCGTGATCGGGATATTCATCGGCCGGCCGTATTGCCGCTTCCTTTGCCCCTACGGCGCGATCTTGGGTCTGGCCTCCAAACTCGCGCGGTGGCACGTGCGGATTCCGCCCACCAATTGCATTCGCTGCCGGCTCTGCGAGGAGGCCTGCCCCTACGGGGCGATCGTGTCTCCGCCGGCCCCGCTTGCACCGGCCGAGCGGCGCAAGGCCCGGCGAAGGCTGGCCCTGTTCCTGGCCGCGGTCCCCGTGTGGATCGCCTTGGGGGCGGTTGTCGGCCGGATGACCCACGCGACCTTGGCCCGCATGGACTACCAGGTGCGTCTGGCGGGATGGCTTGCCGCGGAGAAGGACATCGACCCCAATGACAAATTGGCCCTGGACGCGGTGAGGGCCTTTCGCAACACCGGACAAAGCCCCGCTGAGGTCTTCTCGGCGGCGGCCGCGCGATTGGAGACGTTTCGCACGGGCGCCACGCTGCTGGGTGCCTGGATCGGTCTGGTCGTGGGGCTGAAGTTGACGCAGCTTTGTACCCGGACGCCCCGCGACGATTATCACCCCGATCCCCGCCGTTGCGTGGCCTGCGGCAGGTGCTTCTGGTACTGCCCGGAGGAGCAGGTCCGCCGCGGCTGGATACAGAGCGTGGAGGCGGTGTTGCCCCAGGGGACGCCGGTCCCCTTGAACACGGTTGCCCGGCGAGACTCGCCCGGCGAGAAAACCTAGCGTCCAGGGCGGGCGGCCGGGAGGCGGAGGAAACGCGGGGCGATCGCGGGTCGGGCACCGGCGAAAGACGAGCTTCGGCAAGCAAGGACCAAGCAAGAAGGACCAAGCAAGGACGTCCAGGACGCGGCGCGAGAGGTTCCAGCATCCGATGAGATCGAAATCATGACCTTGGCAGAGGCAAAGAGGTCCATGCTGAAGTAGTCCAGCCCGGACAAGAGAGAGAAATCATGACGTTGGCAGAGGGAAACAGGGGAGAGCGGGTCGGGGACGCGGCCGGCGGGCTTCCGCCCGGAGCAAGCGGGCCGCGGGAGGGCTTCGTCGCGGCCTATCGCACGGCCGTCGTCTCGGGCGTCTTTTGCGCCGTGGTGGCGGCGGTGCTGCTGGTCCATTACGCGATCCGCCCCCCGGTGGACCCCTTGGACAACCCCCAGTTCGTCGCCCTGCAAAAGCAGGCCGTCGCCCAGCCCCGCAACGAGGCCCTCAAGGAGCGCGTGCGGGAGCTGGACCTGCGCCTGCGGCGGGAATACTTTCGGGATCGGCGGTTTCGGGAGTGGGGGGCCTGGCTGCTGATCGGCGGCGGATTGACGTTCGTGGCGGCGGCCAAGATCGCGTCTTCCCTCCGCCGGCCGCTGCCCCACCCCACCGGCTCGGACATCCTCGACGAGCTGCATGAGCGGAACGCCGCGCTCGCCCGACTCGGCGTGGGCGGTCTGGCGGCGTTGCTCCTGATCTCGGGTATCGCGCTGTCGTGGTACGGCCGCGGCGTCGAGCGGCAATTGGCGGATGCCCCGGCCGGAATCCGCGGCCAAGGCCCGGCGGTCGCCGCGCTCCGGACGGGTCAAGCCTCCGCTCGTACCGCCCCGGAAGGAATGCCGGCCGGCGGTGCTCCAGCGGCGGAAGGGAATGCGGGGCAGGGGACAGCGGCCCAAGGGACTGCGACCCAAGGGGCGGCAGCGGAGGGGACAACGGCCCAGCGCACGGGGGCGGAAGCGACGCCGGGCCAAGGAACAGGGGTACAGGGGACGGGCGCTGCGTCGCCGGGCGCTGCCTCATCGGGTACGGTGCCAACCCCGGCCGGCGGCGGGGAAGACTGCGCCCCCCCCGAAGAATATGCCCGATTCTGGCCGCGGTTTCGCGGACCGGACGGCTCCGGCATCTCCGCCCACGACGACGTTCCCACGGTGTGGAACGCCGAGACGGGCGAGAACATCGCCTGGAAATCGCCCGTCCCTCTGCCGGGAAACAACTCGCCCGTGGTCTGGGAAGACAAGGTCTTCGTGACGGGTGCCGACAAGGATCGCCGCGTGGTCTATTGTTTCCAGGCCGCGACCGGCGAGAAAGTGTGGGAATGCGAGGTCCCCGGGACCCCGGAGAGCACCGCCGCACCGCCCAAGGTCCTGGCCGATACCGGTTTGGCCGCGCCGACCGTCGCCACGGACGGCCGCCGCGTGTACGCCGTCTTCGCCAACGGGGACGTGGGGGCCGTCGATTTGGCGGGCAAGCTCATTTGGCATAAGAGCCTGGGCATTCCGGAAAACATCTACGGCCACGCAAGTTCGCTTTGCACGTACCACGATCGGGTCATCGTGCAGTTCGATCAAGGCTCGCCCGACGACGACCTGTCGAAGCTCTACGCCTTCGACGGCAAGACGGGCCACGTGGTTTGGGAAGTGTCCAGGCAAACCGCCAATTCCTGGACCACCCCGATCATCTTCCACGACGGCCGGCGCGAGCAGTTGATCACCGTCGCCGACCCGTTCGTGATCTCCTACCATCCCGCCGACGGCAAGGAATGGTGGCGCTTCGAGGGGACCACCGGGGACTGCGGGCCGTCGCCCATCTTTCACGGCGGATTGGTCGTGGCCGGCGGCGAGTACTCCTATTACATGTACGGCATCCGAGCCGACGGCGAAGGCGACGTCACCAAGACGCATTTGGCATGGGAATTGGAGGAAGGCCTGCCCGACACGTGCAGCCCCCTGGCCGTGGAAACCCGGCTGATCCTGCTTTCGGCCTCGGCCGTCATGACTTGTTACAATTCGGAGACGGGCGAGAAACTGTGGGAGCACGAATTCCCCGAGGATATGTTCACCGCGTCGCCCGGCTGGGCCGGCGGCAAAATCTACCTCTTCGCCAACGCGGGTAAATGTTACGTCGGCACCGTGTCCGACGAGGGCTTCCAAATCGAGCACGAGAACTCGCTGGGCGAGGAGTGCGTGACCAGTCCCGCCTTTCAACCCGGCTGCATTTTCATCCGAGGCAAGCAACATCTGATTCGTATCGGCCGATGATCGCCGGCCCGGCGCTGAGTCGTAGTCGGCGGAACGACTGTGGAAATCACCCTCGTGATAACACCCCATACCACGTGATAACAACCCATACCGCGGATTCCATCGATCGTGCCGTGATCGACCAGATTCTGGATCGTCACGGCAAGGGGCCGGAGGCGACGATCGCCGTCTTGCAGGCCGTCCAGTCGCGCTTCCACTATTTGCCGCAAGAGGCGCTGGAATACGTCTGCGCAAAGACGGGCATTTCGGCCGCGCGACTGACGGGCGTGGCGACCTTCTACACGCAGTTCCGGCATCGTCCCGTCGGCGAGCACATGATCCACGTCTGCCGCGGGACGGCTTGCCACGTCAAGGGCGCCGATCTCATCATGGACGCCTTGACGCGGCACCTGGGGATCGCCCCGGGGGAAGACACCGATCCCCAGGGTCGCTTCACGGTGCAGCCGGTGGCGTGCCTGGGCTGCTGCACGCTGGCGCCGGTGGTGCAGATCGATCAGGCGACCTACGGCCGCTTGACCCCGCAGAAGGTGCCCCGGATCATCGCGGACTTCTTGGAACGATCGTCCAACGGGGCCGTGCCGCGGAACCTGCAACTCGTCTCCCCCGAGGAGGCCGAGGCCGAAATCCGCGTGGGTTTGGGATCGTGCTGCCAGGCCCAGGGCAGCGGCGAGGTGTACGAGCGGCTGCGGGAGTTGACGGCGGTCAATCGCACCCGGGCGGCGGTCAAACGGGTCGGTTGCGTGGGGATGTGCCACCAGACGCCGTTGGTGGAGATCGTTCCCCGCCGCGGCGCGCCCAAGTTGTATGCCCGGGTGCACCCCGAGGACGTCCCCGGCATCTTCGATTCGCATTTTCGCCCCCGCAATCCGCTTCGCCGCCTGCGGTATCACGTCGCCCGGTGGCTGGACGCCCTGGTGGGCGACGCGGGAGAGGCGGTGGACCGGCACCGCATCGACGTCCGCGACCCGCCGGTCTGCGCCTTTTTGGGGCGCCAGTACCGCATCGCCATCGAGCACGGCGGCGAGACCGACCCCCTGGACCTGGACGAATACCTGCGGCACGACGGCTTTCGCGCGTCTCGCCGGGCGTGGCATGAGATGTCCCCGGAGGCCGTGATCGACGAGATCGAACGCAGCGGACTCCGCGGCCGAGGCGGGGCCGGTTTCCCCACCGGGGCCAAGTGGCGGATCGCGGCCGCCGCCCCCGCCGAAATCAAATACGTCGTCTGCAACGGCGACGAGGGGGACCCCGGCGCCTTCATGGACCGCATGATCCTGGAGTCCTTTCCCTATCGCGTGATCGAGGGGATGCTGATCGCCGCCCGCGCGGTGGGGGCGACGCGCAGCCTGTTCTACATCCGCGCCGAGTATCCCCTGGCCGTGGCCCGCGTGCGAGAGGCCCTGCGCCGCTGCGAGGACCGCGGCCTCCTGGGCGGCGAACGGGGCGGGGAGTTCCCCGTCCGTTTCTCCGTCAATGAAGGGGCGGGGGCCTTCGTCTGCGGCGAGGAAACCGCCCTGCTGGCCTCCATCGAGGGCCGCCGCGGCATGCCCCGCTTGCGACCGCCGTATCCGGCTCAGTCGGGTTTGAACGGCCGGCCCACCCTCGTCAACAACGTCGAGACGCTGGCCCTGGTCCCCTGGATCCTCCGCCACGGCGCCGAGCGATTCGCGGCCCTCGGCACGCCCGGCAGCAAGGGGACCAAGGTCTTCGCCCTGGCCGGCAAGGTGCAGCGCGGCGGCCTGATCGAGGTCCCGATGGGAGTGACCCTCCGCGAGATCATCGAGGAGATCGGCGGCGGGGCCTTGCCCGGCCGCACCCTCAAGGCCGTGCAGGTCGGCGGACCCTCCGGCGGCTGCGTCCCCGTCTCGCTCTTCGATACCCCGGTGGACTACGAGGCACTCACCGCGACGGGCGCCATCATGGGGTCCGGCGGCCTGGTGGTTCTCGACGATTCCGACTGCATGGTCGATATCGCCCGCTATTTCCTCCGCTTCACCCAGGATCAATCCTGCGGCAAATGCACGCTATGCCGCGTGGGCACCCGCCGCATGTTGGATATCTTGGATCGCATCTGCGAGGGCCGCGGCAAGCCGGACGACCTGACGACGCTGGAGAATCTCGCCCACGCCGTCAGCGCCGGCAGCATCTGCGGCCTGGGCAAGACCGCTCCCAATCCCGTGCTGAGCACGCTGCGGTACTTCCGGGAGGAATACGAGGCCCATTTGCAGGGGCGATGTCCGGCCGGCAAGTGCGTCCCCCTCATTCACTACCGCATCACCGACGACTGCATCGGCTGCACGCTGTGTGCCCAGCAATGTCCGGTCGGCGCCATTCCGCTCACGCCCTATCGCAAGCATCGGGTCTTGGACGAGCTGTGCACCCGCTGCGACACGTGCCTTGCGGCCTGTCCGGCGGGGGCCGTGGTGGTCGAGTCGGGCGGCGTGGAGATTCGCCGGGCCAAGGTCTTGCGGGATATCGACGCGGAGAAGGTCCATGGATAAGCGGAGAGCATCGATGCACAAGCGGAAAGCGTCCATGGATAAGCGGCGACCCTCAATGGATGAGCGAAGACCGTCCCTGGACAAGCGACTGGGTGGCTGGGGTCGTAGCGTAGCGCAGCCCCCAGATGCCTCCATCGGCCCGTGAACGGCTACCGCGCGGCAATGGATAAGCGAAG
>JAAZNR010000893.1 GCA_012798155.1 Thermogutta sp.
ACGATCCCTCCAAGTCTCGCGGCGCTCGATTCTAGCCGGCCTAGCCGGCTTCTGGAGCGGCGTCGGCATCATTCGGCGGGCCTCGGCCAAGGCTTCAGCCCCGGCAATCCGCAACCCCGACCCCAAAACGTGTTCGCGCAGGCGAGTGGTGCTCGACGGTTCGGCCGCCGCACAAGATTGGCTGAGCAAGAACGTGGGGCCCAAGCTCGACGCCATGCAGCCCCGTCCCAGCCGAGAAATCCCAGCCTCGCCGTTATCCGTTGGAATGGAAACGTTGGATCGGCGGATGTTCGAGCCGGAGCGGACTTACGAAGCCCTGGCGGAATTGGGCGTGAAATGGGCGCGTCTCCAGACCGGCTGGGCCAGGACCGAAACCCGGCCCGGCGTTTACGATTTCGCTTGGCTCGACGCAGTCGTGGACGCGGTGTCGGCGCGGGGCGTTCAACCATGGTTCAACCTGGGCTACGGGAACCGTCTCTACACGCCGGAGGCCCCGGACGATTCCGCCGTGGGCTGGATTCCGATTTTTCGCGCGGAGGCGATGGCGGCGTGGCTGCGATACGTGGAAGTTTGCGCCCGGCATTTTCGCGACCGGATTCGCCATTGGGAACTTTGGAACGAGCCGAACATCGCCGGCTTCTGGAAGCCGAATCCTCCCTCGGCCGAGGCCTATGTGCGATTCGTTTCTCAGACCGCCGCCGTCCTACGCCGCGAAATCCCGGATGCGGTTCTCATCGGCGGGGCTTTGGCGGGCATGCCGACGGACTACCTCACGTCGGCCCTTCAGCACGGTCTGTTGGATCACGTGGACAAGGTGTCTTACCACCCCTACCGCCCCATTCCCGAAAAAGGCTATGCTCAGACGCTGGAGACTTGGCGGCGGCTTCTCCGCCAGTACGCGGGAAATCGGCCGATGCCTCGGCTGTGGCAAGGCGAAAACGGCTGCCCTTCGAAAAGAGGCAGCGCCGGGGCCTTGGCCGACTATGATTGGAACGAAGTCCGGCAGGCGAAATGGCTGCTGCGGCGGATCCTGTACGACCTTGTCTTGGGAGTCGAGCTGACTTCGTACTTTCACCTGGTGGACCTGCTCCGTTACAACTGGGGTTCCGGCCCCACGGACCACGGCAATTTCAAGGGCTTGCTGCGAGGAGAGGACTATTCACCCAAGCCTGCCTACTCGGCCTATCAGCGGCTGTGCGGGTTGTTCGACGCCGAAACGGTCCGAAACGCCGAGATGGACGAAGCCGCGAGAATCGACGCCCCGCCCGCGATTTCTCAAGTCGCCGCGGACGCGATTTCGCCGCATGCCGGATCATCCGGGATTCCGTCACCGCCGGACGTTCCGGAGGTCGACGGAGATGTCATCGGCCCGGCAGGTTTCATCCGCCGCGGGACCCCGCTCTGGGTCTATTGGAAAGCGTCGCGGATTGGAATCGATGCCGTCCCGCAAATCGTTGATCTTCGCATTCAAGACGAACCCAACGCACCCATGCGGCGGCCGGTCTTGCTCGATCCGCTTTCCGGGGGAGTGCATCAGTTGCTTCACGCTCGCCGTGAGTCGGGCGGCTGGCGACTCGTCGGCATTCCCCTGGCGGACTATCCCCTGATCGTGGCCGACTCGGCACTCCTATAATTTTCTGTAGCCGTTAATTTTCTGTAGCCGTTCACGCGCCTGCCCGGTCAGTCTTCGAAACGCGGAGGCGCAGAGGCTGTTTTTGAAACGCAGAGGGCACAGAGGACGCGGAGGAGGAAGAAGGAGAACGAAGAATTGGTAGCCCGAACTCTGCGTTCTCTGGGTTCTCCGCGTTTGCATCCTTTCATTTCATTCCGCTTAGCCGTCCCTGGCCGATGGGAGCCGAAAAACGTCTCCACCCATTCACTCCCAAAGGCGGCAGTCCCATTCTCGCCGCTTTCATCGCAGGCATGAACCCAATCCCCGTGAACGGTTGCAATTTTTGAGGTTTTCAAGAAGGGATGTTCCATGCCGATACGCTATTACAAGCTGTCCTGCGGCTCCTGCGGCAAGAGCGAGACGATCTCGCGTCACGAGGCCCAGGTCCGCCTGACGGCCGCGCGCAAGCTACGGGCGGCGGCGTGGGATGCCGACGAAAGCCTGTTGGATGAATTGATCCCCACCTTGCTCGCGCAATTGCCGTGTTCATGCGGCGAGAAGAATTGGCAAATCACCGGTCTGGAGTCGGCCGACGATTGGTCGGAGTCGCCGAGGTGCCGCGATTGCGGCCGCGTGATTCCACCCGCCCGCTTGGCCGTCCTCCCCGACGCCGAGAGATGCGCCGAGTGCCAAGCCGCATGGGAAGAGGGGCGGGCGACCGGGCCGGAGCGATATTGCCCTCGCTGCGGCAATCCCATGAAATTGACGCCCCGCGACATCGGCGGCGTCACCCGCTACGTTTGGGTCTGCACCAAGAACCCGCCCTGCCGCGGCGTCTGACGGCACGATCGCTGAGCCGATCGATTCCCCGGTTCAAGCGTCTCGGCCAAACTTTAGCATCCTGACGCAAGCCTGGAACACGTCCTCCGCCGGGATTTGCAGCATCACGTCCGCTGGCGCGGACCGCCACTTCAAGGGATGCGGCGCTCGCCACCGGCCCCGGACCACGATGTGCCCCGGCCCGAAAGGACCGCAAAACTCCGGCCAGGTGGGACCGTAAATGCCGACGCAAGGCGTTCCCACGGCGGCGGCGATGTGCAGCGGCCCGGTGTCGTGGGAAACGAGAAACATGGCTCGCCGCAGCACCGCCGTCAATGTCGTAAGGGATGTCGGCGGCGCCACGCGGCAGCCCTCCCCAACCGATTCGGCGATACGGTTCGCCGTCGCCTGCTCGCGGTCGGTTCCCCACAAAATCAGCGAAGGGACCTCAAAGGCGTGCCGGACGCGGCGAACGACTTCGACATATCGTTCGGCCGGCCAATCACGCAAGAGGTCGCCGACCCCGGGATTGACCGCCATGAAGCGGCCGGTCATGCCCGTCGCTTGCAATACCGCTTCGCCCGCCGCCGCGGCGTCCGGCCCCGCCGGTAATCGAAACTCGACCGGCCCCGGTTCCACGCCCAGCGGCCCGAGCAACTGAAGCATGTGCTGAACGACGTGCGGGCCGGTGGTGTGCATGACGCGGTTATTCAACAGCGGCGCCAGCTCCCGGCCAAAAGGACGCCCCAGGCCAATCCGGTATTTCGCCCCGGAAAGCCGCGCAAGGAGAGCACTCTTGGTAAGGCTTTGCGGGTCCACGGCCGCGTCGAATCGAAGGTTTTTCAGCCGGCGGCGAATTTCCCGCAGATGATGAACCGATTTGAGCCACCCGCGCGGAAGCTCGATCAACTCGTCCAAACATTCGTGCCCGCGAAGGACCGCCGCTGCGTGCGACTCCGCCGCCCAAGCCAAAAAGGCATCCGGAAAACGCCTCCTCAGGGCGCATAAGACGGGGAGAGTCAAAACCGCGTCGCCGATCGCGCTGAGACGCACGATCAGGATTCGTGGGCGAGGAGGGATCGGAATCCGTTCCCAAGCGTTCACGTTAACCCGTCCTTTGACGTAGAATCCTCTTGACGAAAGGCCGCGCTTCTTCAAAGCTATGCGATATCCGGAACGCCGGAGGGCGCCGCCTCGACCGTAGTGGCGGCCTTCTCCGCCGAAGCTTTTTACCTGTCTTTATCACGCCGGGCAAGTGTGTGCGAAAATGTCCAAAGTCTTGGTCACGGGCGGCACGGGCTTCATCGGTTATCATCTGGTCAAGGCTTTGACGGAAGGCGGCCACGATATAACGTGCCTGATTCGAAAGACCTCCCGCGTCGAGCAGATCCGTCCCTTCGGCGTGCGATTCGTCGAAGGAGACCTGTCGAATCGAGAAAGCCTAACGGAACCCCTCCGTGACGTGCAAGTGGTTTATCACTTGGCGGGAACAACCAAGGCCCTGCGACGAGAGGACCTCTATCGCACCAATGAAACGGGGGTGGTGGAACTGCTGGAGGCCTGCCGGCGTACCCGCCATCCGCCGGTGGTCGTCTTGGTATCCAGTCTCGCCGCGGCCGGGCCGACGCCTGCCGGCCGCCTGATCCTCCGCACCGAAAAGGATCCGCCCAGCCCCGTCTCTTTCTACGGACACAGCAAGCGGGCTGGAGAATTGGCCGCCGAAGACCGTGCCGGAGATATCCCCATCACAATCGTGAGGCCGGCCATCGTGTTCGGAGAATGGGACAGGGATTGTTACTTGATGTTCCGCCCGATCCGGCAATGGGGGCTGCATCTGGTGCCCGGCTACCGGCGCAAGTACTTTTCGCTCATTCACGCACAAGACCTGGTATCGCTGCTCATGGCGGCCGCCGAGCGCGGCGAACGCTTGCCCGACCCCCAAAATCGAGATTCCGCGTCGGGTACCGGCTACTATTTTGCGGCCGGACCGGAAAATCCGACCTACGGTCAACTGGGCAAAATGATGGGTGCGGCCCTCGGCAAGCGCGTCCTGGTACTTCCTATCGCCCCGCCCGTCGTTTGGTTCGTTGCGGCGGTAAACACCCTGATTGCTTACCTCAGCCGGCGCCCCAAAGCCTTCTCACTCGATAAAGTCCGCGAGGCGCTGGCCGGTTCCTGGGCGTGCTCGTCGGAGAAAGCCGCGCGGCAACTCGGTTTCCGAGTAGGGGCATCTCTCGCGGAACGTCTAAAGCAGACCGCCGATTGGTATTCGGCTCAGGGTTGGCTATGACCCGCCGATGCGGGCTTCGGCGGCCCGCCCCGGGAGGATGTCAATCAGGCGAGGCCTCCCACTTTATCCAGCCTGCGCACACTTCGAAGTGTTATTGACCGCCTCCAATAATTCTTTTACGATGCCAGACGAGAGGCTCGCCTACTAGGTGATGGACACCGGCGGGGCGATCGCCTCGGCTATATCGTTGCGAAAGATTCCCGAAGAACCGACCGGGAGCGTTGGTCATCAGACCTAATCGCGAAAGCTAATTGCGTTCCGCGCCCTCCACTTCATGAGTGACCCGACCATGCCGCATCCTTCCGTCCGTTGCTTTTTCGCGCCTTCGCCCCAAGCCTGGGAGTTGCCGCTTCCGGTTCGCAGCATCCCTTCCTTGAGGTGGCTCTTGTTCGTGAGTTGCCTGGCCGCCCTGCCGGTAATGTTTGCCGGGTGCTCCCCACCCGCCGGCGAGTCTTCCGCCACGGAGAACGCCGAAGCGTCGCGGGGGGCCGGTGAATCCGCCCTGCCGGCCGCGAAAAAGCTCACGCGATCGGGTCGAGAACCGGCGGCGGCGGACCTGCTCCTGCTGGCCTATCCCGAGGACCCGGACACCCTGAATCCCCTCACCTCCAGCGATACCGTTTCGGAGGCCTTTCAATCTCGCGTTTACGAGACCCTCGCCGAGCCGACGTTCGCCGATCCCGATGTGCTGGAGCCGGTCTTGGCCGAGTCCTGGGACTTCGATCCCGAGACTCTGGAATACACCATCCACATTCGTAAAGGCGTCAAGTGGCACCCCATGAAGCTGCCGAACGGTAAACCTCTGCCGGATGCCGAGGTCACCGCGCGGGACGTCGCCTTCAGCTTCGACTGCGTCTTGAACCCGAACATCGAGGCCGCCCACATCCGCAGCTATTTCGAAGACGCGCAGCCCGAGAACCCGGACGATCCCTACAAGATCGAGTATCGCATGAAGGACAAATACACGTTCGTCGTGCGCTGGAAGAAGCCGTACTTCCTGGCCCGAGATTTTACCCTCTTCGGTTTTCCCATCATTCCGCGGCACGTATACTCCGTGGATGAACGCGGCGATCCCATTTCCTATGATTTTTTCTCCAAGGAATTCGCCGACGGTTTCAACAACCATTGGGCCAACAAACTGATGTGCGGCAGCGGGCCGATGGCATTCGTGGAATGGCGGTCCCAGCAGAGGCTTTCCCTGGCCCGCTTTGCCGGCTATTGGGGACACCCTTATTACTTCAGCGACGTGCTCTATCAGTGTATTTCCAATGCGAATACCATGACGCAGAAGCTCCTGCAAAACGAGCTGGATTTCGCCGGCATTCCGGATAAAGACCAGTTTCTTCAGGCTCGAACGCACCCCAACGCCAACGCCGGCAAGGTCAAGCTGGTGGATTATAGTTATCCGGGTTACCGCTACATCGGCTACAACTTGGACCGCCCGGTCTTTCGAGATCGCGAGTTCCGCTGGGCGCTCGCCCATGCGACACCCGTCGATGCCATCATCGAGCGGGTGTTCCGGGGCTTGGCGGAACGTACCACCGGCCCCTTCTTGCCCGGCAGCAGCAGCTACGATTCCACCTTGGAACCCATCCCCTACGATTTGGAAAAGGCGAAAACCCTACTCCAATCGGCGGGCTGGCAAGATACCGACAACGACGGCATCCGCGACAAAGTCATGGACAACCGGCGAATCCCGGCGCGGTTCGAGCTGATGATCTACGCGGATTCGGCCAGCTACCGCCAGGTCGCCGAGATCGTGAAGGAGGAATGCCGCAAGGTCGGCATCGACGTCGTCATCGCGCCCACCAAGTGGAACTTGATGCTGCAAAAGCTTCGCAAGCGCGATTACGATGCCGCCATGCTCGGCTGGGCCCTTTCCTGGAAGCAGGACCCCTACCAGGTATGGCATGGCAGCCAGGCCGACCAGCCGGACAGCTCGAACCATGTGGCCTATCGGAACCCCGAGGTGGACGCGACCATCGAGAAACTGCGGGTAACTATGGATGAAGCGGAGCAGAGGGAACTGTATCACCGGATACATCGGCTGATCTACGAAGATCAACCCTACACGTTTCTATTCTCCGACCGCGCTACCGGCGGATATGATGCCCGTATCCGTAACGTCAATTTCTATAAGATTCGTCCATGCTATGACGGTCGCGAATGGTATTCGGACCGTCCCCGCCTGACGGGTCGAGAAATGCCCTGACGGGCGGCGCGACGCCGTTCGGCCCGACGGCGCGGAAATAACGCGATCGACCCGCGCCGCTGAACCTCGGCTGAACCCTCAAGGAACCCATCGGTCCCGTGCTGAGTTACATTATTCGACGCCTATTTCTGATCCTGCCGACGCTCTTCGGCGTGACGGTAGTGTCTTTCTGCATCATGCAGTTGGCGCCCGGGGACCCCTTGCTCATGCAGTTGGGCGCGACGGGTTTGGC
>JAAZNR010000894.1 GCA_012798155.1 Thermogutta sp.
GACCGTCTTTCTCACCGGCTTGCTGTACACCGCCGGCCGGTCGATCGGCTATTTTCTTCTCGCCCTGATCATCACGGCCGGTCTGGCCGCCCTGCCGGGGATTTCGTCCGCCTTGCAGACCTATGGGCACATGTTTCTGGGACCCCTCTTGGTGCTCGTGGGGATGCTGCTCCTGGGCCTTCTGACGATCCCTCTGCCTGCCATCGGGGCCGGACGGTCGCAAGGCATCGCGGACTCGGCCGGGATTTGGGGCGGACTGCTCTTGGGCATCCTGTTCGCCCTCGCCTTTTGTCCCACATCCGCCGCCTATTTCGGCACGGTCATCGCCGTGGCTCAGGGGGCGCAGGCCCCCGCGGCCTTGCTCAGTGCGCTGTTCGGCATCGGGACGGGCTTGCCCGTCGCCGTGTTCGCCGGGATCGTCGCCTTCAGCGCCCAATCGCTGGGCAAGGCCTTCCAGGTGATGACGGCCGTCGATCGGGTAGTCCGCACGCTGGGAGGCGCGATCTTGATCGCGGTCGGCATCTACTTCATACTCGGACTCTTCGAGGTACCGCTACCATTTTGACAACCCGCGCCGAGATCGGCCGAGCGGTTCCGGACTTGGCGCCGGGACACCGCCGGCTTGCGCCGGCGGCTCCAGAACGCGTGGCGTCGTCTCTCTGGAGCCTCCAGCGTAAGCTGGAGGTGTTCTGGCGCTACCCGGGATTCACCGCCGGCGGGTCTTGGGTTCGCGCGATTGCGCCACACAACGCCTGGGAGCCCCAGACGTGATTGGAGCCGCCGGCGTCAGCCGGCGGTGGCGGTATTGCCGTCCATCAAGGGTTTTGTCCTTCATCAGGGGTTTTCACCATGGAAGATTCCGCGTCCACGCCTCGGCCCTGGAAACTGGCCGATCTGACCTACGCCGCAGTGCGGCAACAGCGCTACGAGGTCGCCGTCCTCCCCTTGGGTGCCACCGAACCGCACAACCTCCACCTCCCCTACGGCATGGATGCCCGCGAGGGCGACCTGATCGGTGACCGGGTCTGCGAAGCCGCCTGGCGACAGGGGGCCAAGGTCATCCTCCTGCCGACGATTCCGTACGGCACGGAGACGAACCTGCGGGCATACCCCTTCGCCATGAACCTGAATCCCGGCACCCTCTACGCCGTGCTGGCGGACCTGATCGAGTCGCTCACGCACCAGGGCCTCATGAAGATCGTCTTGCTGAACAGTCACGGCGGGAACGACCTGAAGGGGTTCCTCCGCGAGATGTACGGCCGATCGCCCGCCAAGCTCTTCCTCTGCAATTGGTACGCCTCGATCCGCGACGTCTATCACCAAATCTTCGAGGAGCCGGACGACCACGCGGGAGAGATGGAGACCTCGCTGGCGCTGGCGTATTGGCCGGAGTTGGTGGCCCTCCGCCCGGACGGCTCGCTCGACGCGGACCCGGGCAGGACGCGGCCCAGCCGATTCGAGGCCGTCAACCTGGGCTGGGTGTCGATCACGCGGCCGTGGCATCTGCTGACCACCAACGCCGGGGCCGGCAACCCGCACCGTGCCGCCGCGGCCAAGGGTCGCCGGCTGATGGACGTGCTGGTGGAACGGATCGGGTCGTTCCTGGTGGAATTGGCCCAATCGCCCCTGGACGAGACGTTCCCGTTCTGATCCGGGCACCGCCGGGTTGCACCGGTGGCTTGGGGAAGTCATGCGGAACGAAAACGCCATGCACAACGCGCCGGCGCGAGGCTCGCGATCTACCCCCAGCTTGCGCCCTCGCCGGCCGGCGGTCGCGTTCGATCCGACCAATCGTAGGCCGTTCGCAGCGCCGCTCGCACCACGGAGGCCACCTGCCGCACGGAAAACGGCTTGGCGAGAATCTCGAACACGGCGTTGGCCCGCGCTTGCTCGACGACCTCCGGGTCGAGTTCCGCCGACATCAGGATGCAGGGCAGGACGACGTGGAGTTTGCGGGCCAATTGGAGGGTCTCCAGCCCGCCGAGCTTGGGCATGTGCAGGTCCAGCAACATGACGTGGACCGACCGCCGCTCCAAGATGTGGAGGGCTTCCTCGCCGTCGCCCGCCTCATAAGTGGCATAACCCTGCCCTTCCAGGAACTCGCGCAAGGTTTGCCGCAGACGGCTATCGTCGTCCGTTATCAATAAGGCTGGAGCTGACAACTGCATCGCAGACCCTCCGGACGGTGGGGACCGTCACGGCTTGCGGGAAAACGCCGCCTGCAACTGAGCAATTTATATGCCGAAGGCAGGGCCAACCCCCAAAATCCCCTTTTTTCTATCTCCAGGTTTACCTTTTTCTGGTCCAAAATCCAGGCAAAATCCTCCGATTGCCTTTCCATTTGCGGACCGGTTGCCGCCGGGGATCGCCTAAATGCGCCGTAAATCTAGCAAATGTCCGGTGTTTCGGCAAACCTTGAATCATTTCCCCCGGAAGTAGGGCTGTTGCCGCCGGCCCAGGTCCATCCGGCAGCACCGTAAGCCGCCGGGGAGTTTGGTGCTCCATTCATCCGCCGGGCGTTCGGCAGGCGCGGCTGTCAAATTGGCAGGAAGGCGGCCGGTTGGGAGGTCGGACCGAGCGTGCCTCGCCGCCGCCTGGGGTGGGTGTATTGTCCAAGCCGTTCGCATGGTTCGTGGGTGATGTGATGAAGGGCCGCGCTCCGCCGCGGCTCCATGATGGGCGTCTGGGGGCTGCGCTGCGCTCCGACCCCGGCCACCCGGCCGTGCCTCTTCGCAGCGCCCCCACCGCCGGCTTACGCCGGCGGCTCGTGTCGTCTCGCGCGCTTCCACCCGCCGTCGACGCAAACCCTTCCGGCGTCGACGCAAACCCCTCGACGGCCCGCTCCTTATCTCGCAACGCGGCCGCAAACCTGGTAAAATACCGGTTTTGTCAAAGGCTCGTTTTCTCGTCCCTGGAAGCGTCCATTCGGCAGTGGGGAGGGCATCCCGGCGGTGATGACGCGGCGCGCGGAGATCGTGCTACCCGGCGTGCACGTGGTGGAAAGCGGCCCGGACGGGGAAGCCCGGTCGATCCC
>JAAZNR010000895.1 GCA_012798155.1 Thermogutta sp.
AATTCCGGCATGCGCTGTCGGCCCGCCAGACGGGCGGACTAATGAGGAGCAAGGAAACGCGAGGTTACACGATAAAGCCCACCTGGGGCAGCAGGAGGCAATCCGGGAGAAGGCCCTGCGGGCGGAGGATTTCACGGAGCGGCGGCGTGCAGCCCCGTCCGCTGCGTGCTGCTAATATGCGTCCTGTCAGAAAGGAATCGCATCATGGATCGCCTCTTCTCGGCTTGGTGCGGCGAGAGTCTGGGGGGCGACGCACGCGTGGCCCCTACATCGCTGCGACCCCCGCAGCCCGCCCGATTACGGAATCGGCCGCCCCCACTGCCGGACAAGCCGGCAGTGGCACCCGTACGTCTGGGGGCTTCGCTTGCGCTTCGACCCCAGCCACCCTGGCGACAACGCAATCGCGAGCCGCCGGCGTAAGCTGGTGGTGGGAGCTGGGTAGCGCCGAAACACCTCCGGCTTACGCCGGAGGCTCGGGTTGGATTGCGCTATAACACCGCCGGCTTACGCCGGCGGCTCATGTTTCGGCGCGATGACGTTTGGGCGCGATTGCACCGCCGGCTTGCGCCGCTTGTCGCGTCGAGGGTCGTCGGCTACATTGGGCATCGTGGAATTGATACAGGGGAAGTTATGGGCTGGAGCGAACGATGAGCTACGAAACTGACGATTGGCAGCGCGTATGGGACGCCCGAATGGCAGGACTGGAAAGGCACTTCGGGAAATGCGATCAGACTGTCCTTCACGCCGCCATTCCCTTCGAGTTCGGCTTGAACATGGGCGGCAGTCCGGACGTCGTCATGTTCTCAAGGTACACGACCGGCAAGCTCTACGTGACCGCCGGTTTGATCGGCAGCGGACAGAAGCCCAACTCACGGGGCAACTACGAGCTTGCCGTCGTACACCAGGGGGACGAAGATTGGGGCGTCGGCATAATTTGCCGCCTCGCTTACTACACGCTCGACAACGTCATCGATCATGGCCAAACGATGGATGTCGCCGAAGCGACCCCGGAGGGTTCGACGATTGCGGCGCTGCTCTTCAAGCGGATCGCCGACTTCGAAGTTCTTGGAAAACCGGCGAATGTCATCTGCTGTATCGGCATCACCAAAGACGAACTCGAATACGCCCTCGAACAGGGAACCGCGAAACTGTTCCAGCGGTTGCCCAGCGGCTACTTGCTCACGGACCTACGCCGAAAGAGCCATCTCAGGCGATAACAACGGCGTCCGTTCGAGCGGCGGATCGGGGCCGAATCAGAATGGCACGTCACTTGGGCGCCGCGGGGTTTCCCATGCGGCGGCGTTGAGCTTGTGTACCCTTTTTCAAGGCCCAGGAGGTAGGTATGCGGACGTTGCTTGGGATCGTTTGTTGCGGCGCGGCCGCGTGGTGGACCGTTGCGGCTGCACTGCCGGCCGAGGAATGGGTCAGCGGCAAGGTGTGGGAGGAGCCGCCGGTCGTCACCCCCGGTGAGGACGGCGGGCCGCCCTCGGACGCCGTCGTGCTCTTCGACGGCAAGGATTTGTCGCAGTGGGAGAACGGCGAGAACTGGATCGTGGAGAACGGCTACGCCATCTCGCGCGGCAGCGGGATCGCCAGCAAGCAGAAGTTCGGCGACTGCCAATTGCATCTCGAATTCGCGACGCCGGAGAAGGTGGAAGGAGCGGGGCAAGGACGCGGCAACAGCGGCGTGTACATGATGAACCGCTACGAGATCCAGATTCTCGACTCGTACGACAACCCCACCTATTTCGACGGCCAATGCGGGGCGATCTACAAGCAGCATCCGCCGCTCGTCAACGCCTCGCGCAAGCCCGGCGAGTGGCAGACGTACGATATCATCTTCACGGCCCCGCGCTTCGACGAGTCGGGCAAGCTGCTGAAGCCTGCCTACGTCACCCTCATCCACAACGGCGTGGTCGTGCAGAATCATTTCGAGATCGAAGGGGCGACGGCCTGGGAAAAACCGCCGGAATACACTCCGCACGGCGAAAAGGAACCGATCCACCTGCAATTCCACGGCAATCCGGTCCGTTTCCGCAACATCTGGGTTCGGGAGTTGCG
>JAAZNR010000896.1 GCA_012798155.1 Thermogutta sp.
ATAAGGCGGAAGCCCCCTCAAGGCTCACCCTTCTATTTGCACGCCGTTTCCACTATGTGCACGCCGTTTTCACGCCGCCGGCCGTCCCGGATTGTCCGACCAGCACGGCGCGAAAAGTTCAGCAAATACGTCGGGATTGCAATTCAGGAGTACGGGTACTACAATGCGAAAACGCGATTGAGACTGCGTCTCGATCTCATGAGCCGCGCCCTGGTCCGCCCGTTCCCTCAGCTCTCGCCGGCCGGCTCATGCGGCACCTTCGGTGACCGTGAAGGTCCGCCGGCTCCGCGGGACAAGGGCGGGCGTATCAGGATCGCGGTCGCCTTTCTCCCAGCGGGTTGTAGAGTTCGGGTTGGTTTGGTGTCCTCGGAGCGCGTAAGATGAAGTACGGTTCCTTAAGAAACCAGTGCGGTTCATTCGGAAGCATCGTGAGCCTCGTTCTTGCAACGTATGGGATGGTCATGGCGAATCCGCGGCCCGTGATCGGCCAAACAGGCGTGGTGGTGATTGCGCACGGCTCGCCCAGCCCGCGCTGGAATCGAGCGGTCGCCGACGCCGTCGAGAAGGTTCAGGAGCAACTGGCGGAGGAGCCGGGCGTGGGAGGAACGCGCCTGGCCTATCTGGAAGCGGTCCGGCCCGGCATCGCCGATGCCGTCTCCGAGTTGACGGCGGACGGCTGCCGCCGCATCGTGGCCGTCCCCATGTTTATCGCCGCGTCGGGCCATGTCCTTTATGATATTCCGGTCGTGTTGGGCGTTCTCCACGACCCGGCGGTAGCTCAAACGTTGCAAGAGGAGGGAATCACGCTGGTCAGCCCCACGGTCCCGATCACTCTAACCCCGCCGCTGAGTGAGGGCCGTTGTCTCGATGCCTACGCCGTTGCCGAAGCGAAACGCCTTTCCCAGGACCCGAAGCGAGAAGCCGTTCTCCTCCTCCTGCACGGCGACGATGATTTCCGACCGAAACTGGATCGTCTGGCGCAACGGGTCATTCATTCCGTTCAGCGGGAGGTCGGCGTGTCCTCCGGCGACTGGTGCTATATCGGCACCGGTCATCATTACGGCTCGGGGGCCGTGCCGAAGATCAAACAGGCCGCGGCGGAAGGCCGGCGGGTCTTGGTCGTAGCCCTTTTCGCGGCCACGTCGGCACGTCAGCTCCATGAAGGGTGGGTCCAAAAAGAGGCCGGCGGCAACGATCCTTTCCAAGGCCCGGACGTTGCATTCTCCGACCGAATCTTGACGGAACACCCGGCCTTGATCGACGATCTGCTCGCTTTTGCCCGCGGTGCCGTCCACTGGGAAAGGGGGAGTAATCACCAGCCCGATCACCCCGCAGCCGCCGATCCTGCGGAGAAAGCGGAAACCTTGACCCAGGCGGAAACTGCCGCCCTGCCGGAAATTACAGAGAAAGCCCGGCGTACGGCCCAAGCGGAAGCTACCGAGAAAGCGCAGGTTACGGCCGAAGCGGGGCGAGCCGCTCCCTGAGGGCGCTGCCTATGAGGGGCCGGCCTGTGAGCGCCCTGCCTGTGAGCAGCCTGGCTGTGATGGGCCTGACGGAAGGGGCGGGGGCTTGCCGTCCGGCAGGCGACTGACCGCCGCCCTGCCGGGTAAAGACTAGCTTCCGGCAACTCGCCGGGCGAAGGCTTGACAACCCGAATCCTCGTGTTCAGCATGACGATTGTCGGCCCGCCGCGGTGGGGTTCCGTCGGGCATGACAACCGTAAGCCCCCGCTGAACGGCCGCCTCACGGGCCTTGATATTCGGGCGGTGACTCCGGCCAAAGCGAACGACCGAGGCGAACGAGCGAGGGGAACACCCGCCCGGTTTATTCCGAGCAGGCGCTCCATCTCATGCGGTATGCGATCGAGCGGATGGCGGCTTGGCTGAAAGAATGACGCCGGATTTGTACTCGCTTTGAGAAGTTAGCCGCTCACTTTCTCGGCATGATCTATCTCGCATCCTTGGATCGATACCTGACACTTCTACCCCG
>JAAZNR010000897.1 GCA_012798155.1 Thermogutta sp.
TAGGGGTGCAGATTCAAGAAGCCCGGCAAGTTGGCGACGCGATCGTTCCGCTTGGGATTGTACTTCATGGTGCACGACCCCAGCGGATAGAAATGCGTATCCACCGACATATTCCGCTGGGAAAGATTCACGAAGTGCCGGATCACCTCCGGCTCGGACAATTCCGGCAGCGGCGGCGGCTCGGCGGCCAGAAGTTCAGCCGGCAGGAGCGACTCCGGCGGATCTTGCGGGACGTCGCAGTCGGGAAAAACCTCTTCCGCCGTTCCCGGTTTGGATAGCTCGAACAACAATTGCGTCGCTTGACGATTTTTCATTTCCGCTCGCTTCGCCGGTCTTCAGCCCGCCGTGATGATCCGATTCCGCAGCCCGCGGCCTTATCGGGCGGCATGCCGGGACGTGGGAGATCCTTGCCGGCCGCAGGTGAAGCAGCGAGCCAGCGCGTCGATCTGCTCGCGCGTCCGCTGTTCGGTGACCGCCAAGAGGATCGCGTCTTGCAAGTCGGGATACCACTGCCCCAACGCCGTCCCGGCGAAGAATCCCGCCTCTAATGCCCGTTCCTGCAACCGTGCCGCCTCCGCGGCGTTTTCAGCCCGCAGGACGAATTCCTTGAAAAACGGGGCCTCGAAGGCCAATTTCAGGCCGGTCCCCTCCGTCCACGCCTTTGCCGCGTAGCGTGCCTTGTGGAGGCACAGGTGCGCGGCCTTGCGGAGGCCGTGCGGTCCGAGCAGGGCGAGATAGACGGCCGCGCGAACGGCCATCAAATGCTGATTGGTGCAGATGTTGCTCGTGGCCTTTTCCCGGCGGATATGTTGTTCGCGGGTTTGGAGGGTCAGCACCCAGCATCGTTTGCCGTTCCGGTCCGTGGTTTGACCCGCGATGCGTCCCGGCATTCGCCGCAGGAATTGTTCGCGGCAGGCCAGGATGCCGAGAAACGGCCCGCCCCATTGCTGCGGAATCCCCAACGCCTGGCCTTCCGCCGCGACCAAATCAGCCCCCAGATCGCCGGGACGTTTAAGCAAGCCCATGCTGATCGGATCCGCCACCACCACGGCCGGCACGCCGGCTTCGTGGGCGGCGCGGATCAGGGCATCGAGGGGTTCCACGCATCCGAAGAAATTGGGCTGCTGGATGACGACGCAGGCCGTTTTAGCGTCGCACTGCTTGGCGACGGTCTCCGCATCCAGCCGGCCGCGCGGAGCCGAAAGCGTAGATAAGCTAATCTCGACGTTGGCCGTGTATGTTTGCAAAACCCGCCTGTACTCAGGATGCAAGGTCTCCGGAACCAGCACCTTGCGTTTGCCGGACCGGGCGGCGATCGCCATCAGCACGGCCTCGGCCGCCGCCGTCGCCCCGTCGTACAGGCCGCCGTTCGACACATCCATGCCGAAAAGCCGAGCGATCAGCGTTTGATACTCGAAAAGCGCCTGGAGATTCCCCTGGCTCACCTCCGGCTGATACGGTGTGTACGAGGTATAGAACTCGCTCCGTGAGGCCACGAAATCCACGGCCGCGGGGATGAAATGATCGTAGCAGCCGCCGCCCAGAAACGAGACGGTCCGGTCCGTACCGGAATTGCGGGCCGCCAGGCCTTCCATGTGTTGTTGCAGGGCGGCTTCGCTCAAGGCGGGCGGCAGGTTCAGCCGACCGCTGAACCGCACGTCCGGCGGGATGTGGGAAAACAAGTCCTCCACGGAGGCGACCCCGACGGCCTCCAGCATCCGCTTGATATCGTCTTCACTCTGCGGCAAATATGCCATTTCGCATCACCCTACGAACGCTACGCTGGAATCCGCGCCGCCGAAAAATACCAGCCGCCGACCCCTAACCCTGCGACTGAGCCGTCAACCCCTGCGACTGAAAGGACGGTTTGGAACCGCACGCGGTCGCTCCCGCGGAAAGACGTGGGAGGAGCCAGGCGCGTCGGATTCAACCGCTTGTCGTTCGATGGAAAGTGCGGTCTCTTCAGCGGTTTGATCGCGGACCGGGAATCGGCAGGAAACACCGCGGAATGTCCCCGACCGAGTCCGCCGGCTTTCGAGGCCGCTTTCTCGCCCGAGTCGCGTCGTCCGCTCAATGGTCCGCCTCAGCCTCGCCGGCGCACAATTTCTCGTAAGCCGCCTGATCGAGCAAATTTTCCAACTCCTCGGGCCGGCTCAATCGCAGGCGAATCATCCAGCCGGCTTGATAGGGGTCGTCGGGCAGGGACTCCACGCGTTCGGCAAGGGCCGCGTTGGTCTCGATGACGGTCCCGGACACGGGCGAGTAAAGATCGCTGACCGCCTTGACGGATTCGATTTGGCCGAAGGGCTCGCCCGCCTGGAGTTCCTTCCCGATCGGCGGCAACTCGATAAAGACCAAATCCGCGAGGGCCTGCACGGCGTGGTCGGTGATCCCCACCGTGGCGATCGACTCGCCCTGATCTCCCTGTGAGAGCTTGACCCACTCGTGCGTCGTGGAAAACTTGTAGTCCGATAACTGCACGTCGCTCACCCCAACGGAAAACAAGAGAAAGACGAATCCACCGGCCTCCGTCGAGAACGCTCTCGACGCGACGCGCACGGCGTCGCCGGGGAAGGGTCGAAAACCTTGGGCTTCTTCGCCGCCTGGCGGCCATTCAGCGATCCGGCTTTCAGCGCCGCCGCGAAAACCTGATTTTATCGGAACGCGCCGCGCGGGAACAGCTAGGGTTTCGCCGGCGATTCGTACGGAAACCTCACCGAACCCGTGCTTGCCGGGGGCTTGCGGCACCGCAAGAATACATCCGGCAATAAGAATACATCCGGCGATTCGGCCGGCCGGCGATGCCCGCCACGGGCGGACATCCGATCCGCGTGATCCCAACCGCGGGCGGCGTCCAGGCTTACGGTACTTTCGCGGGTCGGAGCTGCGACATCCGCGTCAGGAGATACCGCCAGGAGATATCCATGGAAGAGCTGCTCGCTCTGATCGGCCGGGAGAGCGGCCTGCATACCGTGACGACGGCGCTGCGGCGGACGGTGGAACGCGACCGTCCGGCGGTTGTCGGGTCGCTCCACGTCACCTGTTCCGACGAGGCCGAATGGGAAACGGCGACGGCATTTCAGCATGATTTTGTGGAACGCCTCCTCCCTCCCCTGAAAGTCGGAAGGTAACCGTTCACGAGGACTGGGTTAATGCCGGCGATGCAAGCGGCGACCATGGGACTGCCGCCTTTGGGAGTGAATGGCCGGATTCGTTTTTCGGCTCCCAGCAGCCCAGGGACGGCTGCGCGGAATGAAAGGATGGAAACGCAGAGAACGCCGAGAACGCAGAGACGAGAGAGTTGCGGCTACTTTCTCCGCGCCCTCTGCGCCCTCTGCGTTTCAAAA
>JAAZNR010000898.1 GCA_012798155.1 Thermogutta sp.
AGGTTACCGGGCGGACGCCGCCGGCGCGGCGGCCCTCGCCGTCTGCGGCCGGCTTGGCGGCGGCGATTGCGTCGTCCCCGCCAGGTAATTGTCGATGGTCGCCCCCGCCCGCAACTTCTCGTAATAGTCCGCCATCGCCAGACGCTGTTTCTTCTCCTGCAAATCCGCGGTCAGCTCCCCGCGGACTTCTTCCAACGTGACGTCGATGGGCTTGGTCTGACCCAGGCAATAGAGGATCACATAGGCCTCCGGCCCCACCTGCACGATCCCCGAGATCTCGCCCGGCTTCAGCGAAAACGCCTCCTGCTCCAGCATGGGTTGGCCGCCGTGCTTTTGGATCGGCGCGATCTCGCCCCGCAACGCCCGCGTCGCGGCGTCCATCGAGTATTGCTCGGCCAAGTCCCCGAAGTATTCCTCGTTGGGATTGGCCCGCAGCTTTTCCCACACCTGCTGCGCCCGCCGCAGGTTGTTCAAGAGGATGGCCCGGCATCGCACCCGCGGGCCGTAGTTGGCCTCGAACGCCTTTTGCAGCTCTTCCTCGCTGACCGCGGCCGCGCCTCCCACCAGCTTTTTCAGCGCCACCGTCGGCCACACCGCGTCCAAACGATAGACTTCCTCCGTGATCCCCTGCTGCTGCGTGATCAACTCGATCCACTTCTCGACGTTCGGCCGGCCGTCCGGCATCAGCGGCAGGTTCTGCCGCGCCGCCCGCTCGATCTCCGCCTGCATGTCCGCCGCGGTCACCGTGATCTTGCCCTTGCGGCACGCCTGCTCCAGCAGCTTCCGGCTGACGGTGCCCTCCAGCACCTCCTCGCCGTGGCGATCGATGCACATCTCCGCCAGGTCGCCCAGGCGAATCGCCCGCCCGTTGATGAGCGCCGCCGTGTCCGGCATTCGGGCACGCTTTGCCGGATCGTTCCAGACGTTTTCCACGCGGGCCTTCTGCTGCAATTCGCGGAAGATCTCTTGCGCCACCTCGCGGAGCCGCGCGTCCCGCGCCAATTCCTCCAGCTCGCCGCGGACGTCCTCGAACCGTACCTTGACGGCGGGCAACCGCTCCTCGCACTTCAGAATCACGAATTGATCGCCCACCGCCAGCACCTGGGAAATCTCCCCCGCTTGCAGCCGGAAGGCCTCCGCCTCGATCGCCGGGTCGCCCACGTGCATGCGAATCGGCTGGATCAGGCCCTTCAACCCCGCGCTGGCCGCGTCCTCCGAAAAGTCCTTCGCCAGCTCGCCGAACCGCTCCGGGTCCTGCACCGCTTGCCCCCGTATCTTCTCCGCCTTTTCCCGGTCGCCGACCACGATCAGGCGTGCCTTGATCGCCGGCCCGTAACGCGATTCGAACTCCTTGCGGAGCTCCGCCTCGGTCACCACCATCCGCTCGCCGGCCAGTTTCCGCAGCGCCAACGTCGGCCAGATGATGTCCTTCTTGTACTGCTCCGGCTTGATGCCCCGCTCTTCCTTCAGCAGCTTCAACCAGGTGGCGACGGGCATGCCGAAGCGGGTCGCCATCCGCTCCACTTCCGCGTTCACCTCTTCCTCGCTGACCGTCAGCCCCCGCAATTGGCACTCCTGCATGATGAGATACTTGTTGACGACGCTCTCCAGCACTTCCCCGCCGTAGCGTTTCAGGCACTCCTTGCCCAATTCCTCGCGGGTGATCGGCTCGTTGTTGACGACCGCCACGATTCGGTTCTGCGGGGCGGGACCGGCCGGAACGCCCGTCACGGCCTCCCGCTTTTGGACGGGCGGCGCGGCGGGCGGGGCCGAGCGGGCGGCCGGAGCGGCCCGCAACCCGGCGGCCGGCACGGATACCTCGGCCTCCGCCGTGACCGTCTTCCACGCCGTGCGAATCCCCACCGCGACGCCGATCACCGTCAGGCCCACCAACAGCGACTTCCAGCCCTGACGGCCGCCTACGATGCGATTTCGGCCATCGGAATCCCTTCCACTCATGACGGTTCCTCCTGTAACCGTGTGATCGGATGGTGACGCAAGCTCGCGCGCGGGAAAGGCCCTCGCGGTCCAAGGGGTCGAGAGCCTCGCGAGTCGGGCCGAGTATAGCCCCCCCGGGGATCCGCCGTCAAGGCCGATTTTCGGCCGGCGAAGCAACACCGCAAGGCCGCCGGCGGGACCTCCCGCGCGGTCCGTCCCTGCCGATTGTAGGACCTTTATGTCCCCGGCTCGGCCCCCCGCGGGGCCCTTCCCGCCGCTTGCCCGGATTTTTCCCCCGCAGCCGATTAAAATGGAGACTTTAGCCCCGCGCCGCGCGACGCAACGTCGCCCCGCGTATGCTACAATCCAAAAGCCGTGCCATGGAAAATGGACAAGGCGTCCGGCCGTCCGCCGCGCCCGCCTCGCGGCGAGGCGGCAACCGCCTTGGGGCAAACGCCGCGGCGGTGCCGTGATCGGGCGGCCGAACCACAAGGGGCGAGTCCGGACCCATGAGCGACCCATCCCAAAACCGTCTCCCCGAGTAATGCTTCGTGGTGGTGCCCGCCTACAACGAGGCCCCCCGCATCGCCCGCACGCTGGAGTCGCTCCTCCAAACGGCGTCCTCGGTGGTGGTCGTGGACGACGGCTCGCCCGACGACA
>JAAZNR010000127.1 GCA_012798155.1 Thermogutta sp.
CCGCCGTCCTGGTCAACGAGGAATTGTACGGAAACATGGACCGCGAGAAACTGGATCGGCTGCTCGATTCCATAAAGGACCGTGAGACTCGGGAGCAATAGATGTCGTTCCATACGAAACTGATCAACCTCCTCAAGACCGACCCGCGCTTCGGGGACGATGAAGGCGAACTCGTCCTTGAAAACGGCGTGATAGGCGAGAACCTGAGTATCATTTGAAGAACCTGGCAAGGGGGAACACGATCTTGAAAAGCAGAAACGCCTGCCGTCAGGGTTCCCGCATAAGAAGTTCCTGGACAAGAATCTGTTATTCGTGAATCTTTCGGAGATGGACGACGCGCAATTCAGGGTCAGCGAAAAAGATAAAGCCTTGAACAGGGAGTTTTATGGAGACGGCCTATGAGCGCACTCTATTCCGACACCGATCCGAAAATGGAAGCCATGCAAATCCAGTTATGGAGGCAGGCGACTCCCACGCTCAAAATGAACATGCTGGCGGAGTTGAATTCCTTCGCCCGCATGTTGGCGCTGGCCGGCCTGCGGTCGCGGTATCCGCAAGCCGGCGAGTCGGAACTGCGCCGCAAGCTGGCGGGTTTGCTGTTGGGGGAAGAATTGGCGCGTAAGGTCTATGGAGACCTGCCTGATGCAAAATGAACCTCTGGAAGTGACGCTGAAAGTCACGGAGGTTTTCGAGAAACTTGGGGTCCCGTACCTGATCGGCGGTTCGCTCGCCAGCACACTCTACGGCATGGTGCGAACGACGCAGGATTCGGACATCGTGGCGGAAATGCGCGCCGAACATCTCCGGCCGTTTGTTGCGGCGCTCCAGGATGAATTCTACGTGGACGATGAAATGATCGCGGAAGCCATCCGGCGCAACTCCAGTTTCAATATCATCCATCGCGAAAGCATATTCAAAGTGGATGTTTTCATCCCGCGTCCGCGCCCTTTCCTGCAATCACAGCTTGCTCGCGCCCAAACGCAGACATTCACGTTCGAGACCGCTTCGCCGGTCAGCGCAAAGTTCGCCAGCCCCGAAGACACCATCTTATCCAAACTGGAATTGTATCGCCTGGGCGGCGAGGTCTCGGAACGTCAATGGCGGGACGTCCTCAGCGTGTTGAAAACCCGCGCCGGCGAATTGGACCTGGACTACCTGCGGAAGTGGGCCGGCGAGCTTAAGGTCGCCGACTTGCTGGAACGCATCCTAAACAGTAGTGTCTAGAGCATGTCTTGAAATTGGCTTTCGGCGGCCGCAAGGCGGCGTGACATGAGGCCGATCATACTGATGGAGATCGTCGCTTGAACGGATTGCGGGTTGCGTTCGTAGTCTTTGTTATGCCTTCGGCAAGGAGCCTGCCAACGGTTTGTCCCGCCATTTGGCGTGCGAATGCCGCCGCCGGCTTGCCCGGCAGTGGCACCCGTGCGAAGAAGATAAAGCCTTGGACGGGGTGTTTTATGAAGATTCCTTGTGAGCGAACAAGACATTCGCTGGATTCAACGGTTCAATCACTTTAACAAGGCCCTTTCGCAATTGCGAGAAGCCGTTTCGCCGGCGCGGCAGCGTCCGCTCTCGAAACTCGAAGAGCTGGGGCTGATCCATGTATTCGAGTTCACCCACGAATTGGCGTGGAATACACTCGAGGATTTTTTGGAAGATCGCGGTGTTCAGAATCTGTACGGTTCAAAAGACGCGACCCGCGAAGCCTTCAAAGCGGGCTTGATCGAGAACGGGGAGGCGTGGATGGAAATGATCAAGAGCCGCAATCTGAGCGCGCACGCCTATGATGAAGCCATAGCCGCCCAGATCGTTTTGGCCATTCGTAACACGTACTTTTACGAATTCGAGTCGCTCGGAAATAAAGTCGATGAATTGAGAAAGGAGGCGGGGGCGTAAAGTACGGTCTCCCGCGATCTACCGTCCAAAAGATCTGTGCGGTTCTCGGTCGCTACCCGCAGGTAGAAAAAGCGATTCTCTACGGCTCACGCGCTAAAGGTAACTACAAAAACGGCTCGGATATCGACCTTACGCTGTTAGGGGAGGATTTAACGCTCGATGTTCTCTACCGGATTATGGAGGAGATAGATGACCTGCTCCTGCCTTATATGGTTGACCTGTCCATTTTCAACGACATCAGCGATTCCGATGTGGTCGAACATATTCATCGCGTGGGTGTCACGTTTTACGAGAAGGGCGGGATCGTCACCGAGCCGGCATAGTTCGGCCGGGCGGAGGCGGTTCTTTCCGTGCTTGGGGGGACGGCCTGGTCCGCGACGTTGACCGGGCGGCAAGGGGGGAGGCGGGTCGAAGGGCGCCGTGTCCTTGCGGGGCGGCCCGGCGAGGGTCGCGCCCGTGGCGATCGCCGGCTTCCGCCGTTCGCGTCTTGCAAAACGGCCTCTTGCAAAACGCAGGATGACAGGCAAGCCTTTTTCATTGCAAGGTCAGTTTTGACTCGCGCGGCCTACGGCCGCATGTTTTCAGAAAATGCAGAGCCGTTTGAACCCGGCGGGACAATCGCAATGACGTTCATGGGGCGATTCCGGAGGGCAAGAGCCGGTATAATAGCGGATCGCAGGCGGCGTTGTTCCGATGCGCCCGGCAACACGTGTGATCGCGAACGATAGCTCGCCGGCGGGGGAGGACGAGCGTCCGGCCGGCCTGCTCGGTCGCCTCGCCGCGACGTATCGAGAAACGAGTGCCGCGACGTAACGAGAAGCGATTTCGGGTCCCGGCCGACAGTGATGACGAACCGGCCGGGAAGTACGACCAAAGGGAGCGGTCCCGTGGACAATTATCAGCCGGTATTGCTGGCCGGCGTGGGCGTGGAAGACGGCCACACGCGGGCGGTGTACGAGGCCCGGGGCGGTTACTCCACGCTCCGCCGCGTGCTCCGCGAGTCCCAGCCGGCGGAGGTCGCGGAGGCGGTTCGCGCGTCCGGTCTTCGCGGGCGGGGCGGGGCGGGATTCCCCACCGGCCTGAAGTGGTCCTTCCTCCCCGCCGACCACCCCGGACCGGTGTATATGTGCGTCAACGCCGACGAGAGCGAGCCGGGGACGTTCTGCAATCGCGTCCTCATGGAGCACGATCCCCACCAGGTCCTAGAGGGGACGATCCTCAGTTGCTACGCCACCCGCGCTTCCACGGCGTACATCTACCTCCGCTACGAATACCCGCTCTCTTTGCGCCGTTTGCAGCAGGCCGTGGACGAGTGCTACGAGGCCGGCTATCTGGGGAAGAACATCCTCGGCTCGGACTTTTGCCTGGACGTTTACATCCATCGCGGGGCGGCGGCCTACATCTGCGGCGAGGAGACGGGCCTGATCGAAAGCCTGGAGGGGAAGCGGGCGTGGCCGCGGATCAAGCCCCCCTTTCCCGCCGTGGAGGGCCTCTTTCGCAAGCCCACCGTCGTCAACAACGTGGAGACGCTGGCCTGCGTGCGGCACATCGTGGAGCGCGGGCCGGAGTGGTTCCGCTCGATGGGGACGCCGCCCGACCCCAACCAGCCCCACGATCCCGGAAGTTTCGGACCCAAGCTGTACTGCGTCAGCGGGCACGTGCAGCGGCCGGGGTGCTACGAAGGTCCCCTGGGCGTCCCTTGCCGGGCCGTCATCGACGATTGGGCGGGCGGCGTGCGGAAGGGACGCAAGATCAAGGCCGTCGTGCCCGGCGGCCTCAGCACCGGCCTCCTCACCCCCGATGAGCTGGACGTCCCCATGGACTTCAACGGGCCGGTCCAGGCCGGTTGCCTGGGTCTGGGAACGGCCGGCGTGATCGTCATGGACGACACCTGCTCGCTGATCGACTTCCTCTACAACAGTTGCCGGTTCTTCGCCCACGAGAGTTGCGGGCAGTGCACGCCCTGCCGCGAGGGTACCGCGTGGTCGCTCCGCATCATGGAGCGGATCAAGGCCGGCGGCGGACGGCTCAAGGACTTGGACCTGCTGTTGGAGATCGCGGACGGCATGGGGATCATCCCGGGAACGACGATCTGCGGGCTGGCGGACGGGGCGGCCTGGCCGATCAAGAACGCCGTCCGCAAGTTCCGCCCCGAATTCGAGGAATATATTCGCCGTACCAACCCCCGCGGTTACCTGGCGACCCAGCCCGTGCCGGCCTTGCACGGCCCCGTGATGCCGCGTTTGGAGCAGCCGCGTTTGGAGCATACGTCCTCGCAGGGAGGGGCGGGCGACGGCCGCACGCAGGCCGCGGTCGCCGGCGGCCCCGTCCCTTGGCGAAAAACCATTCCGCTCGGTTAGGGCCGAGACGGCACGGATCGAGATCGGCACAAACATGCCCAAAGCCTATATCGACGGTCGCGAAATCGAACTGCGTCCCGGCGAGCGCCTGAACGGCATTCAGGCGGCCGCGCGGGCAGGGATCGAGATTCCCCACTACTGCTGGCATCCCGGCTTGTCGGTGGTGGGCAGTTGCCGGATGTGCCTGGTGGAGGTCGGCACGAGGGATGCCGAGTCCGGGCGGATCATCATGCTGCCCAAACTCATGCCTGCCTGCAACACGCCGATCAAGGACGGCACGGTCTTGGTGACGAACAGCGAAAAGGTCGCCCGGGCGAGGGCCATGGTCGAGGAGGACCTCCTCCTGCGGCACCCCATCGACTGTTCCATCTGCGACAAGGCCGGCGAGTGCCGCCTGCAAGACTATCACTTCCAATACGGGCAGGGGGAGCGGCGGGCGGAGATTCGGCCCTTCACCAGCCGCAAGCGCGACCTGGGCGACGTCACGCTGTTCATCGATCGTTGCGTGATGTGCGGCCGCTGCGTGCGGTTTACGCGCGAGGTATCGGGCAGCAGCGAGCTGCTGGTCATCCGCCGCGGAGCACAGGAAGAGATCGACGTGCTGTCCGACCTGCCGCTCCACAACCCCCTCTCCGGCAACGTGGTCGATTTGTGCCCCGTCGGCGCCCTGGCGGACAAGGACTTTCTGTACAAGCAACGGGTGTGGTACCTCCGCCGCAGCCCCGGGGTCTGCACCCTCTGCGCGACCGGTTGCTCGATCTGGGTGGAGCAGAATCAGGACCGCGTGTACCGCATCAAACCGCGGGAAAACCCGGCGGTCAACCAATGGTGGATTTGCAACGCGGGACGCTACGGCTATCCCCTGGTTCACGACCCCCGGCGGCTCCGCGGGGTGACGCGGCGGGGCGGCGGCTCCGCCGTGCCGCTCGACGGGAACGTCTTTTCGCGGGAAATCCCCCAGCAGTTGCGGGCGGCGGGAAAGCTCGCCTTGGTTCTGTCGCCTTTCTTGACCGTGGAGGAGGCCTACCTGGCCTGCCTCTGGATTCGCGGGCTGGATGCCGCGGCGGAGATCACGGTCGGGCCGATCCCCCGCGAAGGCGACGATCAGCGCTTCCCGGGGGGCTTCGTGATCTCGGCCGAGAAGTGCCCCAATCGCCTGGGCGTGGAGGAGATCGCCGCCCACTTCCGCCCGAACGGGCGGAGCTACGCGGAATGGTTGGAGGCGGCGGGCAGGGGCGAGTTCGGGGGGATTTGGGTGGCGGGGGGATACGTCCGGCCCTGGATCGACGAGGCCGCCGCGGCCCGGATGCGACACGCCCGACTGCTCGTCGTGCAGGACCTCTTCCCCTCGCCTGTGAGCGACGGGGCGGACTACGTGCTTGCGGCCGCGGCCTTCGCCGAGACGGAGGGTTCCTACGTCAACGCCCGGCACCGGCTGCAAACCGCGCGTCGGGCGGTGCGGCCACCCTTGGACAATCGCCCTGCCGGGCCGTTGTTCTGGGAATTGTTGGGACGTAGCGGGCTTTACGACCCGCGCCGCGTGCTCAGCGAGGTAGCGGCCGAGATTACCTATTTCAGCGCCGCCTCGGGCGAGATTCCCGACGTCGGGATCGACCTGCGAGTCGATCGCCTGGCCGAGGTCGCACCGCGGCCGGGCACGGTTTGAAGGAGCGGCCGGGCACCCCTTTCAAGAAGAACCTCGGCCCGGTTTGAAGAAGAGCGTCGGCACGATTTGAACGGGAGGGCGGGCACGGTTTGAAGAAGAGCTTCGGCACGGTTTGAAGAAGAACCTCGGCACCGTTTGAAGAAGAGCGTCGGCACGATTTGAGGGAGAGGCGGGGCACAGTTGGAAGGAGATCACCGCGGCATGATCGCGCTTTGCGTCACGGCCCTGATCAAGATTTTCATCATCATCGCCGCCCTGATGACGGCCGCCGCCTATCTCGTCTTGGTCGAGCGGTGGGTCGCCGCCTGGGTGCAGGATCGATTGGGTCCCAATCGGGCGGGGATTCCGCTGACGAACATCCGCCTGTGGGGATTGGGCCAGCCCATCGCCGACGGCGTGAAGTTGATCTTTAAGGAAGAGTTCGTCCCCGGCCACGTGGACAAGATCCTCTACACCCTCGCCCCCATCGCGACCTTCACGGCGGCGGTCCTGATCTACGCCGTCTTTCCCTTCGGGTCGCTGGAGTGGACGAGCGACCGGCCGCCGATTCCCCTGGGCTTGGTGCCGGGTTTCGATGCCGGTCTCCTGTTCATCTTCGCCGTCAACGGCGTGGCCGTGTACGGCGTCATCCTGGGGGGCTGGGCCGGCAACAACAAATACAGCCTGTTCGGCGCCCTCCGCGGGGCCGCCCAGTTGATCGCCTACGAGATTCCCCTCAGCCTGGCGGTCTTGGCGCTGGTGCTGGCGGCCGGTTCGTTGCGGGTCGAGGACGTCGTCGCGCAGCAGGCCCACGGCGGCGTGTGGAACGTCTTCCTGCATCCCCTGGCTTTCATCGTCTTCTTCGTCGCCGTCACGGCCGAGGCCGCTCGCCTCCCCTTCGACCTCCCCGAGACCGAGCAGGAGCTGGTGGGCGGATACCACACGGAATACTCCGGCATCCGGCTGATGATGTATCTGGTGTCGGAATTTCTGCACATGATTACGGCCTCGTTCCTGATAGTCATCCTCTTTTTGGGCGGCTGGCATTTTTGGGGACTGACGGGCGCGGAAGAGGCGGCCCCCTGGCCCATCGCCGTCCTTCGCGTGGCCGTCCTCTTGGCCAAGGTCTTGGCGGTCGTGTTCTTCTTCATGCTCATCCGCTGGACTTGGCTGCGGTTCCGCTTCGATCAACTCCTGGCCTTGGCCTGGCAGGTGATGGTCCCCTGGGGCCTGGCGCAACTCGTGTTCCTGGCCTTTTGGTTGGAGTATGTTCAAGACGACCCCTGGTCCGGCGGTTGGGTCACAGCCTGGCCGATGGCGGCGGTAAACTGGGGACTCCTGGTCGCGGTCTGGTTCGTCACGGCCCTGGTCGCCGCGCCGCATTACGACAATCGGCCGCGCCGTATCACGTTGCCCCCTCGGCGGACGGTGGTGCCGGAGGCGGATGCGGCGGTCGTCCCGCAAGGCCCCCGCGGTGCTTGAACCCGAACCGGGCACGGCCGCCGATGCGCGATCAAAACGGAGGAAGAGCGGCATGAAGAACGACGATCCCAACATCCGCTGGGTGGAAGAGCCGGAAATGACTTTCCTGGAAAAGACCTATCTGCCGCTCTTCCTCGACGGCTTGACGACCACCGCCCGGCACTTGGTGGGGCGCAAAATAACGGTGCAGTTCCCGGAGGAGCGGCATCATTTTCCCGAGCCGCTCCGCTATCGCGGCGTGCATCGGCTGAATCGCGACGAGCAAGGGCGGGTGAAGTGCGTGGCCTGCTTTTTGTGCGCCACGGCCTGCCCGGCCCACTGCATCGACATCGAGGCGGCCCCTAGCCCCTGGCCCGACCGCGAGAAATACCCGGTCCGCTTCAACATCGACGAGCTGCGGTGCATCTTCTGCGGGATGTGCGAGGAGGCCTGCCCCGTCAACGCGATCGAGCTGACGACGCTGTACGACTTGTCGGGACACAGCCGCGAGGAGATGATCTTCGACAAGGAGAAGCTGCTCAGCGTCTACGATCAAACCAAGGACGCGGAGCCGCCGCTGTGGATGCTGGAGAAGGCGGCCCGGAGCGGATCGACGGCGGGCGATTCCGGGGCACACAATGGCGGCGCCGGCGATTTCGGCGGCGGTCCGTCCGCGGCGGCCTCGTAACGGCTCGTAACGGGATGCAACGCCCGGCCGGGCCTCGACCCGCGGCGAGGATGGCAACGGACTTGGAAAGGGACGAACGAGCATGACGCAAACGGCGGCCGTCTTGTTGGCAGCGCTGGGGGTCTGGTGGCTCCTGCCGGGGTGCCCTTTGC
>JAAZNR010000899.1 GCA_012798155.1 Thermogutta sp.
CGTTGGAGTGCGTACTGAAGCGTGGCTTGGAGGGCCGGGTCGGTCTGCAGATCGCCGCGCGCGAAGCGCACCAGCAAGACGTTCTGAGTCCCCTGGACGGCGAGCTTGACTCTCTCGATGCGCCTGCGTCTTGGCGGGTTGCTCCCCGCTGCCGGCGCAGTGTTCAACATTTCACCCGTCTCGACATCGACCACGAATCCTGATTGGCTGGTTCCGCGCCAACCGTGATTGACGCGGAGCAGCGTCGCGGCCGGTGCGTAAGTCAGTTGCAGGAGGGACAGGCCCTCGACCGACACATCCGCCTCTTGAATCCGTGCGGCCGCCGCATCCTGGGAAAACTGAAAGTACGTCTCCAGATCGTACCCCCGGCGGCGGCGTTCTTCCTCGTTGCACGTGATTCGCTCACGACGCCGAACGCGGACGTTCGGCATATCGAGCAGCACAGCCAGTTGGCTGTTTTGCCCATCGAACCGGGTGTGACAAACGGGGCACAGGTCCAGCGTGTCGTCGCAGAACGCGCCGCACGTTCGACACAGACGCTTCCGGCTGCGGCGTTCGTCGAGGCCGCCCGGCGGTGCCTGAAAGCTGACGATCTCCCACTTCGCCCCCTCGTGATAGAGGATGTTGCTCGGCCCGAACTCCCGCAAGGCCAGAAATCGCGGCCGGCTGATGAATTCGCCTTCCTCGCGCGGCACCCAGGCGCGAACCGGGAGAGCGGGGAAGTTGTAACCCGGCAGGAAACCTTCGCCGGCGAGATAACGATACGGGTAGAAGTCTCCTTCCTCGCGGCCGACGTCGATCTGCAGCAGCAAGTTTCGTTGACGGACGGCTTCGTGTTCGCGCTGCCTGGCTCGATCCTGGTCGTCGGGACGCCGCGCCCGCAAGAGTTCATTCTGCGCCTCCGTCAATTGCCGAGTGGCTGCCCGATACAGTTCGCGCCAACGGTCGAAGGCCCGATCAAACCGCTGCGGTGCTTCGTCCAGCACCCGACCGATCCAGTCGTCGCCGTACCAGCCGGTCGTAGCGAGGACGCCGGTATCGGCCGCAAGCACTCGACGCACGCGCTCACCGACCTCGTGCCGGGCGGCGTCACCGAGTTCGATCTGGCCGGCGGCGTCGGCGCGCAAGGGCAGATCATCCAGTTCCGTGTCGATGACCTGTTCGATCGATTCCCCGAGCGGCAACCGTACCTGGGCAAGCCAGACGGCGTGGACGTGAGCTCGGATCAGCGCTTCGTTGGCGAGGTCCAGCCGAGGCGGCCGCACGGTGCCCGCGACCATCTCCTCGCGGCGCTGGAAGAAATACTGATCGTGACTGTTGAAAGCGCCGCAGTAAGTGAAGACCAGACCCGGCTGTCCCTGTCGCCCGGCCCGGCCGCTCCGCTGCGCATAGTTCGCGGGGGTCGGCGGCACGTTTCGCATGTGCACCAGGTCCAGGTCCGCGATATCGACGCCCAGTTCCATCGTCGGCGAGCAAACGAGGTAGGGCAAACGCCTGCCGAGGTCCTGCTCCTTCCGCGTATCGTTGTCCTCCCATCTGAAGCGGCGCTCGCGGCGTTCCCTCTCCCCCGGCTTGACGACCTGGGCCGTGTGCTCCCGCGCCTCGAATGCCGCAAGCGTTGCGGCCGCCTCGCGATAGAATCGCTGGAAGAAGGCGTTCACGGGCGGAGTCGCGTCGGAATACCAAGGACCGCTCGCGCGGCGCACATAAATCGGATCGAGCGGCGGCGGGCTGCCGTCGCCGATCCTCCACAGCAGGCCGGCGGCATCGAGCTGGAAGGATTGGTGATCATCCACGGGATCGAGGCGGATGAGCAGTCCCTGACCAATCAGCAGCTTCAATAGACCGTCGAGAAATGTCGGATAGTCGCGCGTATCGAGATCGAGGCGTCCGCGGAGGAACTTGCCGAGAGCGCTCCGTTCGTTGAGGCTGAACTCCTCTATCGACCGCGCGGACCGCCCGAAGCGCACAAATCGACTCGCCGGTCGCAGTTCGTTGGCATCGGGATCGACGCCCCAGAAGTCGTTCAGGCGCTGCTCGGAACGGCGACGAATCTGCTGTTGCGTGGTCTCCTGAAGGCACCGGCATGAGATCGCGCGTTTGTGGCGGAACTGGTCGAGGACGGCACGGATGATCGTCTCGCGCTCGTCGGGTGCGAGCTTGGCAACTGCCGGATGGAATGTCCACCGCGACTCGTCCGCGCAAAGCGCCTCCAGGCCGCGATATCCGACTCGCAGCAGGCCGACGTCTTCCAGATTCGGCTGCACCACGCGCCAGCCGCGACGGAGATCCTCATAGAGGCGATACTCGGTGAGGTCGGTGAAGACCCGCCACACCTCCTCCGCCGCCGGCGACCGCGGATCGAGTTCGACGTTGCGGGCGATATCGCGAATGGTCAGTCCGCACGAAGCAACGACTTCTCTCGCGACCCGGTCAAACGTGAGTTCCCGTTCCCGCACGAGGGCCGCGTAGAGCGCCGAGCGCAACACGCAGACGTGGACGAAGTCGTTGAAGTGGCCGGCCTGCAGCGAAGCGTCCTGCCGGTTGTCGGTGAAGGTCACCAGCTTGTCTCGCGGTCCGTCCGAACCGCCGGCGTAACGGAGCAGCGCCGTCGCCAGAACCGTTGTGGCGCTGCTGCGGCCTTCGCTCGAAAGCGCGGCGAGCTTTCCGAATTCGTGCTCGCGGCCGGTGTAGAACTCGCCGCAGTTCAGACACAAGGAGAAGGGGGCCTTCTGCCACCACATCTTGATCGCCCCCTCCTGGGGCTTTAACCGGAAACTGCCGTCCGGCGAGACCCACACGGGTTTGGGAACCCGCTCACGCCACGTCCGACTCAGCCGCCCGCGGGCATCTCGCCACTCGTCCGGAATGCTATCGTCGCTCCAATCATGCGTGGGCGGTGCCGACATCAGGTAACCCGGCTGCAGATCGTCCTCGGCGTTTTCGATTCCAACCGGGTGCGGCATGAACCGATGATCACCCCGCAGCACGTGGTAATAGTCCTGCCCGCATTGACGGCAGAACTTGATCGGGGCGAAGAGGCGTCCTCCTCCTGCTTGGACCTGTCCTTCCAGCGAGAATTCGCGCCGGTCGGCGGGTTCCAGCGTCGCGAACAAGGCACGCCCCTGGCCGATGAACTGGTGCAGTTTGAAGGCGAACGCGCGGCCGCCGCCGTCGCGCTCCAGTTCGCCGCCGCGATGGAGAAGCTCGCGGAGTCGTGCCGCGCATCGGTCGGCGGCCAGGCCGCTCGCCTCGGCGAGTCGTGCCGCCGCCACGGCGAGGGTTCGCGGCACACGGCGTTTGAAGCCGCCGCCCGCTTCCGGTTCAATGCCGAACTCCCGCTCGACCCAACGCGCGAGCGGGTGCCGGCGGAACTCCTCCAGCGTCGTCGGAACCGGACCCCGCAAGGCTGCCGCAAGCTCATCGGGGGCGGGATCGCCGCCGACCGTGAACGGCTCCAACGTCTCTTCGATGACGTGATCGGCCGTGAACGGATGACCGAACAGCCTCTGAGCGAACTCGGCCACGGTGCTCTTGCGCTGTTGCGGAGTCGCATCTCGGCCGGCGACCATCGTGGCGCTCGTGCCGACGTGGATCAGGTTCGGGGCGGCGCAGCGCTCCTTCAAGCGGCGGATGAGCATGGCCACGTCGGCC
>JAAZNR010000128.1 GCA_012798155.1 Thermogutta sp.
CGCGTGCCATGCCAAGCCGGCTGGTGATCCTTTCAGGGTCCGGCCGGCCATCCTTTCAGGGTATCGGATCGCTTTTTGCAATCGCAAGACGGCGTCCGCCGACGAGAGGCTTGCCGAGATGCGCCGCGTCTGAAGGTCGAACATGAAGGGATGCCGGATGCCCCCACCAAGACTTCGACGCGGCCGGTCCGGCGACGCAAGAGGTTTTCGCGGATCGCTGACTGGGAGCCTTCCTCGGTCCGGAGGAGTAGGGCGTTTGGGGGGCCAAGCATTGGTGTTGTAGATTTTCAGCCAAATAGCGTAAGATGCCCCCATCGGAAGAAGGAGGATCCGAGATTGGAATCACGGTGAAGCGAGGGCGGCCGATTTTTGGTCCGCCCGCTCCCCAGGGGAAGGAGCCTCGGTTTTGGAAGCACGGAACGACCTCGGTCAAACGTTACGCGGGCTGCTGTTGCTGGGGATCTTCGTGGTGCTCCCCGTGACGGCGGCCGTCTTCCCGTCCGTATGCCGGCTGGCTTGGCCCGATATCTATGACGGCAAGCCCGCTTCGGCGGAGCTCTCCCGCCCGACTTCCAGTGACGAAGCGGCAGACCCTCCGGCCATGTCCGTAGGAACGGCGGATCGGGAGACGAAGTTCAACCCCAATGAGCGGTCGGCCCCGATTCTTGCCGAGATAGGCAACGCCGGAATGGCGGAAGGTTGGAGCGGCGGCGGTTCCGCGTTCCAACTCGATGGTGCTACCTCTCCGCCGGCCCAGGCCATCGCGACCCCGAGCGGCGCGTCGGAGGCGTCCCCGCAGGGCTACGCGCCGCGGCAAGGTTCGGAAACGCCCGGCTTCCCAACGCAGCCCCGGGGGCCTTCTTTTGAGACGTCGGTGGAAGGCTGGCCGGACCGCAATTCGATCGGGCCGGGCTACGCGCCGCCGGGCGCCCGCGAGACCTCGTTCGGCGGGATGCCTCAAGGCGTCTCGGCGACGGGTTCCGCGGAGACGCCGCCCGCCAATCCCGCGGGGTCCACGGGCGAGCTGGAGCAAAGGCTTCAGTCGTTGGGGGCCGTCTACTACCGCATGGAAAAATGGGGGGCCGACGGACGCCTCTATCGCTTCTACTGCGATACCGCCGTGGCAGGTCAGCCCGGAATGGTCCGCCATTGGGAGGCCGTCGCGGAGCAGCCCGAGACCGCGATGCTTCGAGTCCTCTCCCAAATCGAGGCGGCCCAGGCACGGCCGGGGATGTGAGCCGGCCGCTCTTCGCTCGGCGGATCGACGGCCCGAGCCGGAACCCTTGCCCAACCGTGGGCGGCGCGCTAGATTGAATGCTGTATTCCAAGCGGACGCGCGATGCGAAAACCGGGATGATTTTCAATCCATACGCCATGCCGTGGCTCCGCCGCAACCCGTGGCCGGGTTGCCGGGCGGAGGTCGCCGCAATTCGGGGGACGTCGCGCGGACGAGCGTGGCAATACGCCGGTTCGGCGCGAACCGGATCGGACGACGGCGAGCATGCGCCGAGCGATGCACCCAGAAACGAGGAGGTTCGGCGGATCGAGGCCGTGCTTTTCCTGGCGCGGGAGCCGTTGCCGGTCCGAAAGATCGCCCAGTTGGCCGGCGTGGAGAGCGGCACCCTGGTCAGGGCGTTGGCGCGACGCCTCAACCGTTTCTATGACGAAGAGGGCTGTGCGTTTCGCGTGGTGGAGGTCGGCGGCGGGCTGCAATTGAGGACCCGGGCGGCGTTCGCCCCGTGGCTGAGTCGTCGCTATCGGGAACGGATCGAATTGCGGCTGTCCCCCCCCGCCCTGGAAACCTTGGCCGTCGTGGCATACAAGCAACCGGTGTTGCGGGCGGAACTGGAATCCATCCGCGGCGTGCAGTGCGGCGAAATCATCCGGCAATTGATGGATCGTGGGCTGGTCCGCGTCGTGGGACGGTCCGAGGAGCTGGGACGCCCGTACCTCTACGGTACGACCACACGATTCCTCGAGCTGTTCGGACTGCGGGGACTGGACGACCTGCCCTATCCCGAATATCGTTGTTCTTCGGTCTCGAAACGTTCGACGGCGGTATCTTCCGAGGTGAAACCGGACAAAAGTGAGGAGGGCTTTGCCGACGAAAAATAGCCAGTATACTTACTCGCTTCGCCGCAACCGGGACGGTGGTGCGGCAGACTTCCGGGGGGACCGGTTTTCCGCCCGAGATGCAATAACAACGGTGAACAGGAAGGTCTTTGGGACCTTCGGACTAGGACATAACGGCTCAAGTACCAGTACGGGGGTGATCTCGTGAGAATCATGACCAAGGCCAAGGCGGAATGGATTCTAGAAAGCGAACTCGGATCGGGCGGACCGGCCCTCCGTGAGCAGAAGCTCGGCTCGACGATTGCCGTCGTCCTCGCCCAGGATGAAGACAAACAAGAAGAGGAAGACGACGACTGGGATGATGATGACGAAGAAGATGATGATGACTGGGATGACGAGGACGAGGAATGGGATGACGACGAAGAAGACGAGGAATGGGATGATGAAGACGAGGAATGGGAAGAGGAGGAAGAGGACGAAGATTTAGAGGAGGAGGACTGGGAAGAGGAAGAGGAAGAAGAGGAGGAAGATGAGGACTGGGACGAAGACGAGGACGATGATTGGGGTGAAGAGGAAGAGGAAGAGGAAGAAGACGGGTGATTGCGCCCGTCCATTCGGGTTTCGATCCGTCTCAGTCACTCGGTGGTGAGAGATTGACGGATTCGAGAATTCGCTTTCCGCTCGCCGTCTCAGAGCGTCCTCTTCTAAGAGAAGCGTCCCCTTCCAAGAGCTTTGAGCGGCGGACCGAGGACGTTTCCGGTTCAACCGAGGACTTCGCCGGTTTAGCCGTGCGACCAAGTGGATTCGATAAGCAGTTCCAGGCGCAGCCGACAGGGCGGCGCCTTTTTTTCGCGCGCTTGGCCTTTTTCTCGACGATTGGCCTTTTTTCGCGCGCTGGCCGTTTTTTATGCGCGTTTGACGTTTTTTGCACGCTTGGCCTTTTTCCGGGCGCTTGGCCTTTTTTGGAGCCGTTCACGCGCCTGCCCGGTCTCTCATTGCAGCGCGGAGGCGCAGAGGCTGTTTTTGGAACGCAGAGGGCGCAGAGGGCGCGGAGAAGGGATCGGAGGCCGCATTTATTGGGGCAAAGGCCTACCCAACACGTGCAGTGACTCGCGGCACAGCCGACGGTCACGGATTCAAGCCGGGGAGCGGCTCCTCGGCAAACGGCCGCCAGACTCTCTCCACCGCTTCCCGAGCCGGTACCCCGCCGTGAACCCAAAGGCCGTATCGCAGCCGCAAGGGTTTGTCGCGCGTGACTTCCACCGGACCATTGAGCGTCAGGCAGGCCCCCATCCAACCGTCGTCTCGAACGTGAAAGGGCGTGGGATGGCCGGGGTTGGCGGGATGATCGAAGAGGGCCGCCCCCGCCTGCTCACCCGGGCCGATCGGGCCGCTATAGTCCACCCAGCGGGCGGGTTTTCGGAAGATTTGGGCCTCGTTGCGACGGCCCTCGCTATCGAGAATCCGTCCCCCGCCGTCCCGTACCCCGATTGTTTTTGCCACGCGGACCGCCATCAAGCCGAACGGCGTGGTATTGAAGGCTACGGCGGCATCGCCGGGGCAGCGGAATTCGCTATCCCAAAGGACCAGATAATACGGCGAGGAGCCGGCATCTCGGAGCCAGGCCCCGCTTTCACTCGGAACGGCGACCCGCACCGCCACCCGGCGGAGTTCCCGTAGCAGGGGAGCCCCGTCGGACGACAGCCATTCGAGGTCGGCCAGCAACCATGCCTCGGCCGGCGTCTCGCCCCCCTCGCCGGTCGCGTCCTCGTAGCGCAGGATGTTGCGGCAGCGGATTCGCGGCCCGGGCCCGTCTTTCCAAAAGTCTTCGCCCGCCAAGTTTTGATGGGACATCCAAACCGAATTGTGGTGGCTGTGCGTTACCGGGTCGTGGGGGTGGCCCATCCGAGTCAAGCACCGCCCTCCCGGTCCGGCCAGCGGAAACAAGAACGGACGCTGCAACTGGGGGCCGAAATGAAAGCGCGTCAACTCTCGGCCGTCCGCCAAAACGAACGCCGCCTGATCGTACGGCAGGGGAAGGACGTGCAGGACGGGGACCCGCCGTGCGTCCGGCAAGGCGTCGTCCGGGACGGCCTGCCCTTCCGCCATGCGGGGCGAAAATATCATTCCCGTGAAAAACAACAAGGTCGCGCAAACCGCCGGCCAAAGGGCGAGCTGTCGACCGCGGCCCTGGAGAAACCCCTTCGTTCCACGGATTCTCACGGTGTCGCTCCTTGATTCCGAGGGTGTTCCGCCGGCATTCCGTCGCCGAGGGTGCTTGCGGGCCGGGGCCAAGACCGCTGTTGCGCGTCCGCCGGCGACGCGAGTGGAGCGGTCGAAAGCCGATTCGACCTCCGCGGCGCGTCTCGCGGCGAGACGATCGGGCGATACGTCCAGAATAGAAGCGGCGTTCCCAAAATGCAAACCGTCGGGATAATAAGGATATTTCCCTCGTTGAGGATCATGAGGATCGTGATGCCCGAGTTGCGCAAAGATCCCGTCATCGATCGTTGGGTCATCATCGCCGACAATCGCGGCGAGCGACCGCGAGACTTCGAAATCGCCCCGCGGCGATCGACCGGCCGATTGTGCCCGTTCTGCGAGGGGAACGAGCGCGAGACCCCCAATGAGGTGCAGTCCGTTCGCGACCCGGGTTCGTCGCCGAACGGGCCGGGCTGGAAGATCCGCGTGGTGCCCAACAAGTTCCCCGCCGTTTGCGACGGTGATCTCGGCAAACCTCCGGCCTACGACGATGCCCTTTGCCACGCCGAACCCGCCCACGGCGTCCACGAGGTCATCATCGAGTCGCCGCGGCACGTCTCCAGTCTGACGCAACTGACCAAGGACGAAGTCGTTCTAGTACTGCAAACGTATCGCCGCAGGTTCGAGATATTGGAATCGCATCCCGGACTGTCGTCGGTGATGCTGTTCAAGAACATGGGGGCGGAGGCGGGGGCGTCGCTGGAACACATCCACAGCCAGCTCATCGCCCTGCCCATGATCCCCTCCCTCCAAGCGGCCGAATTGCAGGGAGCCAAGGCGCACTTTGACGCATCGGGACGCTGTGTATTTTGCCGGATGCTGCTCTCGGAAAGCGTTTCGCCCCGCGGCGTCCTCGGTTCCGAGCGATTCACGGCCTTTTGCCCGTTCGCCTCGCGTTTCGGCTACGAGACGTGGATTCTTCCGAACCGGCACGTCTCGCACTTTCAGCGTATCACGGACGACGAAATCGTCGACTTGGCCGACGTCCTCCGCAAGGTCCTGAAGGCGGTGGAAACCGCCGTCCTCCCTCCCGCCTACAACCTCGTGTTTCACACGGCACCTTTGGGCGACCCGCCCCTGGAGTATTACCATTGGCACGTCGAGATCCTGCCGGCGTTTGCCAAGGCGGCGGGCTTCGAATGGGGAGGCGGCTTCCACATCAATCCGGTTTATCCCGAACAAGCGGCCCAAGAGCTGCGGCAAACCCTCGAAAAAACCCCGGAATCCAAAGATGAATCGATTAGGCAAACTGAAGCGAACAGCGAGAGATTGCCGATGCCATAAACAAGTAAGAAAGCTCGCTTGCGGCAGGCGCCGCTTGCGACGTACCATCCTGACCCCTAGACCCGTGTGAAGCAACCACGATGACACCGACGGCCCACCTCGTTCTGCTCCTGCACAATCATCAGCCCATCGGCAACTTCGACCACATCTTCCGCCAGGCCTACGAGGACAGCTACCGCCCCTTTCTCGAGGTCTTCGCTCGCTATCCGGACATCAAAATCTCGCTCCACATCAGCGGTCCCCTGATGGAGTGGCTCGATCAGAACCAACCCGGCTATCTCGACTGGGTGGCTTCCCTGGTGCGAGACGGCCGGATCGAGATCATCGGCGGCCCCTTCTACGAACCGATTTTGGCCATGATCCCCTCCGCCGACCGCATCGGGCAGATTCGGCGGTACACCCAGTGGCTTCGCGATCGCCTGGGGGCCGAGGTCCGCGGCATGTGGTTCCCCGAACGGGTGTGGGAGCAATCCTTCACCCGCGACGTGGCGGACGCGGGGATCGAGTATGCCGTCTTGGACGACTATCACTTCAAGGCCGCCGGGCTGCGTGACGAGGACCTGGACGGCTATTATCTGACCGAGGACGAAGGCCGCTTGCTGGCGGTCTTTCCCGGCAGCGAACGGCTCCGCTACACCATCCCCTTCGCCGACCCGCAGGCCACCATCGATCACGTCCGCGGTTTGGCCGAGCGGCGGCCGGGGGCCGTGGTCGTGTTCGGCGACGACGGGGAGAAATTCGGGACCTGGCCGGAGACCAAAAAGCACGTCTATCACGACCGCTGGCTGGAGCGGTTCTTCGAGGCCCTGTCGGCCAACGCCGATTGGCTCCGGGTGACCAGCTTGGGGGAGGTTTACGACCATATCTCTCCCCGAGGCAAGGTTTATCTGCCCGATTGCAGCTACCGCGAAATGACGGAATGGGCGCTCCCCGCGGCCCGGCAACTGGAACTGGAGTCCCTCCGCCGCGAGATGGAGCACGATCCGCGGTGGGATCGCATCCGGCCGTTCCTTCGCGGCGGTTTCTGGCGGAACTTCCGCGTCAAGTACCGCGAGGCCGACGAAATGTACGCCCGCATGATGAACGTCAGCCGCCGGCTCCAGTCGGCCCTGCAAGGCGACCCGGCCGATCCCGATCTTCGCGCGGCGCAGCTCCACCTGTACCGCGGCCAATGCAATTGCCCCTATTGGCATGGGGCCTTCGGCGGCATTTACTTGCCGCATCTCCGTAACGCGATCTACCATCACCTGATCGCCGCCGACACGATTTTGGAGAAGTGGTCGCGGCGCGGCGAGGTCTGGGTCGATGCCCGCGCCGAGGATTACAACTTCGACGGCAAGCCTGAAATCCGGCTGGCCAACGATCAGTTCGCGGCGTTCCTCGCCCCGCACGAGGGCGGCATGATGTACGAGCTGGACGTCCGAGAAATTCGGCTGAACCTGGGAGCCGGCATCACGCGCCGGCCCGAAGCCTATCATCAGAAGGTCCTTCAGGGCGAACACCGCGGCGACAACGGTTGTGCCAGCATCCACGAGCGGATCGTCTTCAAGCAGGCGAATCTCGAGCGGCACGTCCGCTACGATCGCTACCCCCGCAAGAGCCTGGTCGATCTGTTCTTCAATCCGGATACCACGTTGGAAGCCGCGGAGTCGGGCGAAGCGGTCCTCGTGGGTGATTTTCACACGGCACCCTACGAGGCCGCCATCCACGCCAATCCCGACCGCGTTCGGGTGATGATGTCGCGGCAAGGGACGGCGGCCGGGCAAACCATCCGGCTGACCAAGGCCGTCCTCCTCAGCGAAGGCAGTTCCGTTTTGGAAATCGCCTATCGGCTGGAGAATCTCCCGCCCCATTTCGCCTGCCAATTCGCCGTGGAGTTCAACTTCGCGGGCTTGCCCGGCGGGGCCGATGATCGCTATTTCGTGGACCCCTTCGGCAAGCGGCTGGGACACCTCGGCACCCGCCTGGACTCGGCCCAAACCGCCGGCTTGGGGTTGATCGACGAGTGGCAAGGGATCGACCTCCGGCTCCTGATTTCCGTCCCCGGCGGCATCCGCGCCTTTCCCATCGAGACGGTCAGCCAATCGGAGGGCGGCTTCGAGTTGGTCCATCAGTCGGTCGCCGTGCAACCGTACTGGCTCGTTCGGCCGGACGAGCACGGCCAATGGTCGGTCACGATGCGGCTGGTCGCCGATACCACGGCGGCACGCGAGCGCCGCAACGCTTCCCGCGAGCTGGTCCACGCGTGAGCGGGCAGGCCGCCCCCAATCCGGCAACGGCAGCGTCTCCATGATGAGCCACCAACGTAAGCCGGCAGTGGAGGCGCGTCGAAACTCGAGCCGCCAACGTAAGCCGGCGGTGGAAGCGCTGCGTGAAGGTTGCAATCGTGGGTAGCGCTCCACCGCTAGCTCACGCTAGCGGCTCGCGCCGGCGCGTTGTGCATTACGTTTGCGTTTTGCATCAGTTCCATGAGCCACCAGCGTAAGCTGGTGGTGGGAACTGGGCATGGGCGCAGGGCGTCTGGGGGCTGCGCTCCGCTTCGACCCCAGCCACCCGGCCGAGATGCGGTACTTGCGTGCCGGCCTCTTTGCACGTACCTTGCGTTTAGCATCTACCTTGCGTTTAGCATCGCGGGCTTGCCGCGCCGCGCTTGGAACGGCAGCTCGGGAAGGCGATCCAGGACGCCCTCGCATGAAGTCTCACACCGAATACCTCACGTTCAACGTCCCGCAGCGGATGGACTTCATCAACATCACGCGGCAGGTCCAAGCCGCCGTGGAAAAGAGCGGCATCCGCGAGGGCTTGTGTCTCGTCAACGCCATGCACATCACGGCGAGCGTGTTCATCAACGATGACGAGCCGGGCCTGCATCAGGACTACAAGCGATGGCTGGAGAAGCTGGCCCCGTTCGACCCCTCGCCGCAGACCTACCAGCACAATCGCACGGGCGAAGAGAACGGCGATGCCCACCACAAACGGCAGATCATGGGCCGCGAGGTGGTCGTGGCGGTCACCAACGGACGGCTCGATTTCGGGCCGTGGGAGCAAATCTTCTACGGCGAGTTCGACGGGCGGCGACCCAAGCGGGTGCTGATCAAAATCATCGGTGAATGACCGCGTTCCCGATCGCCGTCCCACCATGCTTTCCGTTAACGAGCCGCATCCGGCAAGCCCCCGCCATGAGCGAATCGACCTCCACTTTCACGACCCAGGACGGCATCACCCTGTTTTCCCGCCGCTGGGAGCCGGCAGGCCCCATCCGCGGAGAGATATTCGGTCTGCACGGTCTATGGGAGCACTGCGGGCGATACGCCGAGTTCGCCGCTCGGCTCAACGCCGCGGGATACGCGCTTCAAATGATCGACCACCGCGGCCACGGTCGCTCCGAGGGACCGCGGCTTTATATCGAGCGGATCGAGACCTTGGTGGAAGATTTCGAGGGCGTCCTCGAGCAGTGGCGCGACCGTCGGGGTCGGGATCCGGATTTCCTCTTCGGCCACAGCATGGGGGCCGGCGTGCTGATCCTCCACGCGGCCGCGCACCGGCCGCCGGTTCGTGGAGCGGTCTTGAGCGGCCCCCCCATCCGCATCGCCGCGCGGGTCCTGCCGCCGCTCCGCTATGCGGCCCTCCTGCTCAGCTTC
>JAAZNR010000900.1 GCA_012798155.1 Thermogutta sp.
GCGTAAGATTGGCCGGCATGGTGGCGGGTGAGCAATCTCCAAATGACGGTAAGGAGCGGCAAGCCAGGACCTACGACCGCTGAGAACCCCAGTTTACCGCCCCCGCCGCGGTCCGGCCAGCCCGCGCGAAGAAGCGGCGGAATTGTTTGCGAGACGGTGGGGGCCGCGGATTCGTCGGCGGTGGACTGCGGCACGACGGGCGCACGGCGCGCTCAAGGCGGTAAAACTTGGCGTGGGGCACTCCCGCAGGGAGATGCAGGATGCGAAGCACTCCCCTCTCGGGCTACCGCGCGTACAATGCGTTCCGACGCTTGCCGCAAGGGGGCGTTCAGCGCCGAAGCGATCCAACCCCGGCTTCGCGAAAAGAGATCACCTACGCAATCGACCGTAACAAAGAGATGTCAATCCGGACGCCCCTGATAAGTGCGCAAATCCGCATCCGTCAATTCCTCCGGCGGTACGAGGTGATAGTGCTTCTCCGCGACAACGCGAATCCCCTCCTTGCCCGGTTCGAACTCGAATAGGGCGATCAAGCCGTCTTGCAAGAACCGGGCGCCGATGGGGCGGCAGAGCAACGACGGAAACTTATTTTCGCACATTGCGATATCTTGTTCAATTTGCACCGAACTCAAATGATCGTTTCCGCCTTTGGCCTGCACTGGAAATACGTAGTGCACGCCTTTCTTGTCGAGGCCGATGTAAACTTCATCGGTTTCGATCCGTCCCAGCTTAGGAACGCTCGTGCGGAGGTGATTCTGAAGCGAATAGCATGCGGCGCCTGTAAAGATATCAATCAAGCGATTGTATCGCAACTTTGCCAATAGCGCCTGCTCATCGCTGAGCGCATACTTGGCTATTACTCCCGGCGTGGCATCAAGGACTTTGGTTTCGGCCAAAAGCTTACTCGGCCGGATAACGGCTTGCTTAACCGCGACAAAGCAGTATTTGGCGTGGCCCGCCGGCCGGATGACCCACTCTTTCCCCTCGGGAGCCTTGGATCGCACGCTTTTGGGCAGTGCCGCGCGATACCGGAAGCTGTAGATCACATCGCCGAGGTTCTTGGGGAGTCTCACATTCAATTGTTGGGCGATACGGACCAAGTCATCCCGCTCAAAGGGGATTTCCACGGCACCCGGTGTAGAGCGAGAGAGGAACACCGCCTCGATAAGGCGGGAGTATCGCGTCTTTTTATCCATGCGATCACCGCGCCGCATCGATCCCACCGGCGTCTGCGCTCCTGCGCGGCCTTCGACCGGGCCATCGCAGCACGACCACTTCTTCTCGTAATTGCTCCTTGGTTGCCGTCGCTAGACGAGTGCGGAATAAGTCGATATTGACGACGTCGTAACCCAGCGAATCGGCGATGTCGGCGAGTATTCGGCCCGTGCGAATCATGACTTGCAGGTAGGATGCCTGGTCGCCCACTACGTACGCCAGGCGTGCACCGGGCCGAAGGGACGTGCGGAGATTCGCCAAGTGACGTGCCATCCCGCCGAAATAGAGCTTCGTCACTCTGTGATATTGACGCTCAAACCCCGACGTCTTGCCCAAATCGATCCTTCGCGACTCGATTGCCCGCGCAATGCGCTGGATTTCCTTGTGATCGGATACCCAGCGGTCGTCCTCGTCGTCCTTGTAAACATTCCGAGTGTTGGATCGGATCAAGCCCTTTTTCAAGGCTCGGAGATCGGACTTGTCGTTAATGAAGCCGAGCAGGACCGACTCCAGCCGCGTTGTGCGCGTATAGTCTTTCTCATTGGGGTAAGGCGGAGACGTGATCACGGCATCGATCGTGGCGGGACGCAAAATATCCGAGACTTCTCGCGCGTCGGCGTGATGCACGGTCGTCCGCACGGCGGGGATGCATCGCAAGTAGCGCAGATCGCAGGCGATCGACTCGACCGCGGCGAGCCACGGCGCAACGACCGGACTGTCGGCTTTGGCGGGACCTACGCCCACCTCGGGGCCGAAATTCAGGTTGCTGATGGAGAAAACGAGGGCTTTGCCAAGCGCCAGCAGCTCATGCTTTCGAAAACGCTCATCACGGCGTTGTTCCAGGCAGTCCAGCAAAACGAGCGTCTTGTGCAGCGGCAGCGGACTGATGGAGTTCCGTAAAAGGAGCTTCTCCTTTTCCGGGGGAAGGGTCCGAAGGGGGTGTCGCCGATCCGCGGCCACCGCATCACGTTCTCGGAACAAAGGCAACGGGGGAGCGTCCTCCATTCCTTGCGATTGCAGGCGCTCCGCCGCGAGTTCGGCGATTTCCCGAGCATGCCGTATCAGGCCGTCCGGGTCAGGACTCCAGTCAATCTTGACGGTTGTCACGAAATGAGCCCACGGAACGGCTTCGATGCCGACGCCGGGAATGCCGTGCTTCTTGCATTCGACGATCGTCGTGCCCGTCCCGCAGAATGGGTCCAGGACCGTCGCCTCCTCGCCGATCTCGAACCGGCGTAGATAATCGCGGACTAGATGGGGCGGAAAGGAAAGCACGAAGCGGTACCAATCGTGCGCAGGCGAATCCTCCGCAGCGAGCTTATTCGCCGCGCCGTTCGGGCGCAACGCGGCTGAATCAGCGTCTTGCTTCATGCTTGTCCTGTGGTAACGATCGGGAAACGCTGATGGTGAGCATCCAACCCCGCAACCCGAGATTGCCTGCGATCACACGGCAACCGGTACCCGGCGTCCCGTCGGAAGATGCTCGAGTGCCAACGTAATCTTATCCGCAATGGCAGGCACTCGCCAGTAGGGTTGAGCGAGCCGCTTGCGCCGGCGCCTCCGAACTGCCGCCGGTTGGGGAAACCTCGGCGCTGGATGCCCCCTGTCGTGGGCCGACCACTGCAACGCAAACGGCTCGGATCGAGGCCTTGGGCAAGGACGGCATCACCCTGCTCGCAAATCTGATCAGCGGACCAAAACGGGGCCGGTATTATGTCACTCTTTTTGCC
>JAAZNR010000901.1 GCA_012798155.1 Thermogutta sp.
GCGCCATCCGCTTCTGAGCGAGACGCGGCGGAGGGATCCGGCGAGGCCGCGGCGTCCGACTCCCGCCGTTCCCTTCCGCTACCGTAGTCCGAAACGTCCTGCCATGACGTGTCCGCGGGCGCGTTCTCTCTCAGGTACAGATGAATTTCCCCGAAAAGCTCTCTCTGTTCCAGCCGGACTTGACCGTGCCGAACCAGCTCCAAGCAGGCCAGAAAGATGCCGATCAGCGTGGACTTGTGCATCCCTTTCTCGAACAGCCGGCTGAAGGCGAGATGCCGCTCCGTTTGCAGGCGGCGGTAGATACGCTCCATGAAGACGCGGATCGGGGTATCATCGTACACGATGGCCGGGGCGGCCGTCTGATCCAATTCCTTGACGATGCGGACGAAAGCGTTGACCAAATCCCAGAGCTGAACGTCTTGGAGCGGTTCCTCGGCCGGGTTTCGTTCCACGCCGCCCAGATCGTCGGAAAGACGGCGAAAGGTCTGCTGCCATGCCCGTGCCTTCTCCTCCAGTTCGTAGGCCGCGTCGCGATACTTCTTGTAGTCCAGGAGGCGTCGGACCAGCTCGTCGCGGGCGGGTTCCTCGGCCTCGATCGCCGATTCCTGGTGCGGCAGAACCTCGTGGGATTTGATCTCCGCCAACCAGCCGGCCATGGCCAAAAACTCGGCCGCCGTATCCACGTCGAGCGGTTCGCCGGAATCGAGATATTCCAGGAATTGCTGAGCGATCCGGCCGACCGAGATTTCAGTGATTTCCAGCTCGTTTTTGCGGACGAGGTAAAGCAAGAGGTCCAACGGCCCGCGAAAGACGTCGAGCTGTACGCGAAAATCCATGGTTCGTAGCTCGGAAGGGATGGCTTGCGGCGGGCAGGGGCGGTCACGATACGACTTCAGAATACGCCGCTAGGAGAATTCCTTCCAGCCCAACTTGTCCAGCTCCGCCAAGACCTTGCGGATTTCCTCTTCCCGCCGTTTGTCCGCGACCAACGTAGCGTCGGGGGTGACCACGACCACCAGATCGTGCGCCCCCAGCACCGCGACCAGCCGGTGCGGATCCCGGCAGCGGATGATATTTCCGGTGGCCTCGATCAGTAACGCCTTTTCGGCGGCGATGGTGTTGTTGTTGCAATCTTGCGGATAAAGGCGTTCCATGGCCCGCCATCCGCCCACGTCGTCCCACAGAAAATCGGCTTCGATCATGACGACGTTTTCGGCCTTCTCCATGACCGCGTAGTCGATGGAGATTTTCTCCATGGCCTCGAACTGCCGATCCAAGATTTCGGCGAATTGCGGGCTGTCCGCCGCCGCGGCGATCCGTTGCAAACGCTCATGCACCGCGGGGCGATACCGCCGAAGGGCCTGCAAGATCCTATCCGCGCGCCAAACGAAGATTCCGGCGTTCCAGAGGAATTGCCCGGAGGCGAGGTACTCCTGGGCGGTCTCGGGGGCGGGCTTTTCACGGAAACCTGCCACAGTGAACACCCGCGGCGGGTTTTCCTCCGCCTCCAACGCCGGCGACTGCACGGCCTCGCCGCGTTGGAGATAACCAAATGAGGGCGACGGATAGCTGGGCGGTACGCCGAAGGTGATGAGCCGGGACGGATCCTCGCTCACCAGGGCGTGGGCCGCGCGAAGGGCGGCGCGGAAACGTTCCGGCGGCTCGATGATGTGGTCGGCGGGCATGACGAGCATGACGGCCTCCGGGTCGCGCCGCAAGAGATGCACCGCGGCCAGACCGATGCACGGCGCGGTATTGCGGGGATAAGGCTCGCACAAGAAGGCCTCCCGCGGCAAGA
>JAAZNR010000902.1 GCA_012798155.1 Thermogutta sp.
CCTCGACGGCGATTTACAAAACGATCCTGCCGATATCCCGCGATTGCTGGAAGTCTTGGAGCAGGGCTACGACGTCGTTCACGGCCGGCGGCGGAAAAGGCAAGACGGTTTTTGGACCCGCCGATTGCCCTCCCTGGCCGCCAATTGGCTGGTTCGCCGCGTTACCGGTACCACGGTCCACGATTTGGGTTGTTCGTTGCGAGCCATGCGGCGCGAGTTGGCCGAGCGACTGGATCTGATTGGCGAGATGCATCGCTTTATTCCGGTCTTGGCCGACGCTTTGGGCGCGCAATCGGTCGAAATCGACGTCCGGCACCGTCCGCGCACCGCCGGCCGCACCAAGTACGGACTGCGAAGGACGTTTCGCGTCTTGCGAGATTTGGCGGTGCTTGCGTCCCTCCCCCGCGGGCGCCGCACGCCGTTGAGCCGCTTTTCTCGCGCCGCGATTGCGTCAGGCATTTTGGGAGCGGCTCTAATGTGTTGCGGGATCGTGGGAATCACGGGCAGCGTTACCGTCCGGGCGGCGTTTTTGATCGCGGCCGAGATCGCGTGGCTCTTCGCCCTGGCGATCTGGAACCTGGGGATTCTGGCCGAGGAGTTGGTCCGGGCCGCGGGCTGGGAGCGTCTCCTGCCGTTGAGCCAGATCGTCGTTCCCGGCGGCCAAGCGATTCGCTCCGCCCTTCCGCCCCAAACCTCGCCCACGGTCCTAGAAGCGACTTCCCCGCCGCCGACCGTGATTCGGTTTTCCCAAACCAAGTCGCCCCACAGTCCAATCCCGGCGGCGCCGCTGGAACCTCAGCCGGCTCGCACGGGCACGCTCTCCTAGCGGACCGCCGTTCACACGAAGGGGTCGGCGGCCGCGCTAATACTACAGCGCTAGCTCGGCCGACAATGCTCAATCGGGGTATTCGCGGGGAGGCAGTCTCCCGGAATCGGAGAAAACTGGAGAATCCGAATTAGCGACCGGGCGCTGTAGTACCAAGGCGTAACGATCCCGCTGAATTCCCAGCGACGCGCGGCAACGGCTTGGGCGAGCATCCCAACCTGCGAATGAGTGCTCGCCGTGGGAGGTCGGAGTTGCCCGGCAATCAACATTGATCGGTTTTCGGCCTACCGCTATGATCCACTCCGGCAGGGGCTTTCCAAGGGGTGCGAAAGCCCGGCCTGGAGGAGCGCTTCGCTTGCATCGACCAGCCTCACGACCGTTCCGCGGCGCCGTGCAGCCGGCGCTTTGTCACGGATTCAGTCAGGCACTCGTGGTGCGGCGTACTTGCCTGCCCTAATGACCATCCGACGATGGTGACCGCCATGAAAATACATCTCGGCTTGCTGACTCTTACGGCAATGATGATCGTTTGCGCCGGGCGTCTCAGCCTCGGCCAGGAATGGGCAACGGCCATGTTCGACCACACCAGCCACGATTTCGGGATGGTGGCGCGGGGAGCGAAGGTCGAGCACGTCTTTACCCTGAAGAACCTTTACGTCGAGGACGTCCACATCGCCGGCGTGCGAACGAGCTGCGGCTGCACGCAACCGCGTCTCACCAAGGACACCCTGAAAACGTACGAAACCGCCCAAATCATCGCCACGGTGGACACCCGGGCCTTCCTGGGCCGCAAGGACGCCACGATCACCGTGACCTTCGACAAACCCTTTCCCGCGGAAGTGCAACTGCATACCTACGTCTATATTCGCAGCGACGTGGTGTTCGAGCCGGGCGAGGTCTTGTTTTCCGGAGTTCCCGCCGGCACAACCGCCGCCCGCAAGGTGCAACTCAGCTATGCAGGCCGCAACGACTGGCAAATCGTCCAAGCCGTGCCGAGCGTCCCTTTCTTGGATGTGAAACTGGTGGAGACGGCCCGCGGCGGGGGGCAGGTCCGCTACGAAATCACGGTGACGCTGCAAGCGGACGCCCCGCCGGGATATTTCTCGGAGCGCATCGACTTGATCACCAACGACCTCCGCCGCGATGCCCAACGCGTCAGTTTGCCCGTGGAAGGTTCCGTCGTGGCCGCCGTTACCGTTCAACCGTCGCAGCTACTGCTGGGCGTCGTCAAGCCCGGCAACACTCCGGCTCGCAACATCGTAATCCAGGCTCGCGAGCCGTTTCGCGTGTTGCAGGTGACCGGTCCCGATGCCCGCTTCCGATTCGTGGTACCGACCGAGAAGAAGAGCGTCACCGTCATCCCCGTGACGTTTGAAGCCACGAACGAAACCGGCGAAATTCGCGGCGAAATCATCGTGCGCACGGATCTGCCCGGCTATGAAACGATCCGCGTGCCGGTCCTGGGAAAGGTCGAATAATCGGCCGTCGTCGAGCGCCCTTGGGGGCGCGGCATCCATCGCGGACCGCCGGAGAATCACGGCCTACCGGTCGCG
>JAAZNR010000903.1 GCA_012798155.1 Thermogutta sp.
CGGCGGGCCGGATCAAGCGGCCGTCGCCGGCGGCCAAGCCCATCAAATAGCGCAAGTTGTTCTCGGCCTTGTAGAGGGCGCTGAGGGCCTGCTCCACGGAGGCGCGAAAGGCCAGATATTGCTGGCGGGCCTGGGCCTCTTCCTGGGCGCTGCCGCCGCGCCCGCCGACTTCGTACTTGGCCCGGACTTGCCGCCATGTCTGCAAGGAGGCGTCCCGCCCCGCGATCACGGTATCCAACTGGCGATAGCTGAGGTACAAGGTCCAGTAGGCCTTCTCCACCTCCAGCATCAGTTCCGACACGGATTGTTCGAACTCGGCCAGACGCTGATCGTTTTCCAAGCGGGCGATCAGCACGCCGTTGTTGAATCCCGGGATGCCGCCGGGACCCGCGATGCGATTGAAGGTCACGCCCGCCCCTTGCAGCAAGGGCTGCCGGAATCCGGCTTCCAGGTTGACGGCCCAATCGCTGGGCCATGTCCGGCTGGTCGTGGCGTTGTTCCATTCGTAGTTCACGTTGTGAGACAACGACCACGTGCCGCCGGTGGCGTACGTTTTGGAGAGTTGCGACTGGAACGATCCCAGGTCCTGCTGAAACGCACCGGGACGGAATGCCGTTACGAATCCGGCTACGTTTTGCGGCGTGTCCAGCTTTTCCCAAAATACCCGCGTGCTCAGTTGGGCGTCGAAGGCCGACAGCGCCGCCTCCACGCCGGTCCGCGGGTTGGACTCCTGCCGGGCCGGATCGTAAACGGAGGCCACGGCGTCGGGAGCCAGCGTCAGGCTGGTTTCCGGTATGCGGGCCGCTCCGACGTCCGGCTGGTTGAGGCTGCGGATGATCTTGCTGTTCTGCAGGGCGATGCTCATCGCCTCTTCCAACTTCAAATCCCAGTATTCGCGGACTTCGCCTTGGGATATCGTGAAAGGCGGGGCCGCCCCCCGGACCTCATCAAGGGTATCCGCCTCGACGTCGGGATACTCGATTTGGGTGGCTTTGTCCACGTAGTGCGACAGGTCGCCGTCCTCGTGCAGGTAGAAGGGCTGCTGAGGCTGGCACCCGGACAGCAGGGCCGCGAGGATCGGACCGATCAACGGTAACCAACTCCATCTGTTCATGTCGGCCATCCTTGAGGTCATGAGCAGCCCTTTTCGAGGGGTTCGCCGCCTCCCGTGCAGCATGTGGAAAATGGAACCCTCCGCAGTCAGGCGGAAAAGTCCGCGAAATAGCTATCGTCCACGGAATCGTTAAACTTTCACAAACTTCCGCTCGCGACGCAAAAAACCGGAAAAGTCTCGCAAGTCCGCCCAGTACACGCAAACGTCGCCTTTTTTCTGCAACTTAGATTCGTCAATATGGATAAGCCGCGGGGACTGCCGTCGCTGCCGCTTATCCGAGCAAAGAAAACCGTTTACGTTGACCTCGGCCTCGGCGGAGCGCGGCCCTCCCGGCCGGGTGGCTGGGGTCGTAGCGAAGCGCAGCCCCCGGTCGCCCGGCTTCGCCCCGCACCCACCAACCACCTTGCACCGGCGGCTGGCGTTTCGGCGCGATTGCACCACCAGCTTACGCTCGTGGCTCGTGTCGATAGCGCGTTCCCCACCGCCGGCTTGCATCGGCAGTTCGGATGTCGGACATGCGGAGGGGCGCGCTCCGTCGCGTCCGTGCTTTGAAGCGGCCCCCCGTCGTGTGCATCAGGGATGCGAGCCCCTCATACGTGCGGCCCCGGCGGAGCGCGGTCCTCCCGGCCGTCGCGGACCGCTCCCAGATGGCTCGGGCGATTGCTCGAGGGCGGCGGCGAGGATATGCTGACGGGGTTGACCGCTTCCCCGATTGAGGAGAAGTCATGAGGCAGGCGCGGTCGTCCTCGCGCGAGATACCGCTTTGCGGTTTCTACGGTCGCGGCGCCGCGGCCAATGCTCCAGCACACGAGGAGTCGTTTTGAGGAGTCGCATCCGTGGTCTTTTGGATGGGAGGTACCGGTTTATGAAGCGAAGGTTTGGTTTGTTTGCGGCATTCGCGGCCCAGTTGGTGGTCGGGCTGGCCGCCTCGTGGGTCTTGGCCGAGAACGCGGCCGTGGTCCCCGTCCCGCGAAACGACGAATGGTGGATGAAACGCCATCAGTCGATGAACGAGCGGGTCAAGCAGGGCAACGTGGACATGATCTGGATCGGGGATTCCATCACCCACGGCTGGGAAGGAGGCGGCAAAGACGTTTGGGA
>JAAZNR010000129.1 GCA_012798155.1 Thermogutta sp.
AGCCGTTCTGAAAACCAAAACTCCCGACGGCGACGGACTGTGCGTGGCGCTCGCCCGGCTGCTTTGCTTGGTTCGCGGCGGGCAACTTCGGCAGTTGAACTGCGATTGCGTGATTCCCATTCCGCTCCACCGCTCCCATGCGGCGGCACGCGGGACGTATGGGCCGGAATGGATCGCCCGAGAGGTCGCGCGATTCCTGGGAATCCCCTGCGAATTTGGGCTATTACGGCGGATTCGCAAGACGAAACGACAACGCGGCCTGAAACGCGAAGCCCGGTTCCGCAATGTCTGCGGCGCCTTCGCCGTCCGCGCAGGTTTTAGAACGCAACTGGCGGAAGTCCTGCTGGGATCGGTTCGCCCGGCCGACGTAACGAGACTCGGGGCCCGGGTCGAACCGAGCGATCGCGTGGGGGGCCGGCGGGTCCTTCTGGTGGACGACGTTCTCACGACGGGGGCGACCTGCCACGAGGCCGCCAAAACCCTCCGCAAGGCAGGCGCCGCCGAGGTCGCCGTTGCCGTCCTGGCACGGGCACAGGGCGACTACAGCAAGATCGCCTAGCCTCCCGGCTCAAGTGATGTTCGGCGGGGGGAGGACGGGAGACGACGCCGCGGTGATCGGATCGAGGGAGGCGGGGTAAACGTGCGGCACCGATCCGCGGCCCAGCTTTCCTATTCGCCTGCCATGATCTAAACTTAGTTGAAGCCCCTTGCAGATCCCGCCTTAATGCGCTGGAAGGCGCAAGAGCCTCATCAGGAGCGGCAGTGGAGCCGAAGGGGTAGCGGACGGAGAAAAACCCAACATGTCTGACGGCCAGCGGCCTCTGGAAGGTCCGGATCAACAGCCGGTTTCAATTCCTCCCTCGCAAGACGGCAATTTGCTCGCGACGGCTCCGGGAAGGGGCAAAAAAACACGGCGCCCCAGCCCGTTCGATCCTTTCCGGACCGCGGTCTGGCGGGGTCTGGCGACGATTCTTCCCCCGCTGCTCACGTTCGTGGTGCTCATTTGGGTCGTGACGACGATCAATCTTTACATCTTTCGTCCACTCACGGACGGAACGCGGGATTTGATCCTCTGGTACATCGCCGACATCAAACCGGCCTCGGCGATTCCCGCCGAGTTGCGAGGGCAGAAGGAAGTCGTGCTGGAAGGGGTGACATATACGCAAGTGGGGACGGGCGCGTACATCCCCAAGGCGGTCGTCGACTATTTAGAGTCCGAACTCGGCGACTACGAAATCCCGACCGGGGCACGGGAGTGTTACGAAAGATACATCCAACTCCGTTACCTGAAGCCGCACATCATCTTGCCCTGCTTGGCGTCCGTCCTCATCCTCGTCTTGTATCTCTTGGGCAAGTTCGTCGCGGCGCGGGCGGGACGGTTGGCATGGGGAACCGTGGAATCAGTATTCCTCTCGTTTCCCCTGGTCAAAAGTATTTACGGCGCGATCAAGGAGGTCAGCGATTTTCTCCTGGCTCAAAGGCGAATAGAGTTCAGGCGGGTAGTCGCCGTCGAATATCCCCGCAAGGGCATCTGGTCCATCGGTCTGGTGACAGGCGAGAGCTTCAGCGAAATTCGAACGGCTGCCAACGAACCGGTCCTGGCCATTTTCCTGCCGACGTCGCCCGCTCCCATGACCGGATATACCGTTAGCGTCCCCAAAAAGGACACGGTCGATCTCGATATCTCCATCGACCAGGCACTTCAGTTCATTGTGAGCTGCGGGGTGGTGGGTTCCGCGCAGCAGCTAGGCCCTTCTGCCGGGCAACCGCTGGAGGTTCCGCAGACGGCATGAGCTGCGGCCGCCTACTGCTCGGGCAAGAGACGTCGCTTACGATGGAGATGCGGAGAAAGGGAGCTGTGTGCGGACGTTTCGAATCGGAACCCGCGGGAGTGCATTGGCTCGCCGGCAAGCGGATCATGTGGCGAATCGATTGCGCGAAGCCGGGGCTTGCGTGGAAGTCGTCCCGATTGTCACGCACGGGGATCGGTGGAACCGGCAATCGGTGGAGGACTTGGGAACGGTAGGCGTCTTCACCAAGGCGATCCAAGACGCTTTACTGGCGGGCGAGGTGGACATCGCCGTCCACAGTATGAAAGACCTGCCGACCGTTCCCGTTCCCGGCCTGGTCGTTGCCGCGATTCCGACTCGCGGTCCGGCGGGCGACGTCTTGATCTCCCGCGACGGCCGGCCCTTGGAGCACCTGCCCCGGCACGCCGTGGTGGGCACGGGAAGTCGCCGGCGGGTCTCTCAATTGTTGCATCTCCGTCCGGATATTCGTGTTGATCCTATTCGCGGAAACGTCCCAACTCGCCTCGGCAAGCTGGAGAGCGGCGAACTGGACGCGGTGATCCTCGCGGAGGCGGGCCTCGCACGACTCGGATTGACCGATCTCGCCCGCTCTCCTCTTCTCCCGCACTTTCTTCCCGCGGCCGGCCAAGGCGCCCTGGCAATCGAGGTCCGAAGGGACGATCTCGAGGTTCGGCAGTTGCTCTCCCCGCTCAACGATCCGGAAACCTTCGCGGCAGTCAGCGCGGAGCGTGCGTTCCTGGCGGAGCTGGGCGGAGGCTGCCTGGCCCCGGTGGCCGTTTGGGCACGCAAGGCCGGCGGTCAATTGTTGCTGACGGGCCGGGTGCTCTCCGTGGACGGCGTTCGGAAACTGGAAGCCTCCGTCATCGGCCGTTGGGATTACCCGGAGGAACCGGGACGCCGCGCGGCCGCGATATGCCGGTGCCACGGCGCCGACGAGGTGCTTGCCGCGGCTCGAGGTTCTGAACCATCGGCTCAACGTTCTGAAGGACAGCCGCGACCTTCTTAAGCATCGGCGCGAGGTTCCGAACCACCGGCTCGA
>JAAZNR010000904.1 GCA_012798155.1 Thermogutta sp.
CGTTTCGCCGAGGTCTTGAACCCGGACGGAACGATTTATACCACGAACCTGCGTTCAGCGCGGGCGACCGACACTTACATCCTCTCCGGCGACGGCGTCGAGACCTGGCAGCCGCGATTTACGTTCCACGGTTTTCGCTACGTCGAGGTGACGGGATATCCCGGGCGTCCGGAAAAAGATGCCGTCACCGGTTTGGCGGTAAACTCGGATATCCCGCCGGTCGGCTCGTTCACGTGCTCCAGCCCCATGGTGAACCGGCTTTTCCAAAACATCGTTTGGACGCAGCGAGCCAATTTCATCTCCGTACCCACCGATTGCCCGCAACGGGATGAACGCTTGGGATGGACGGGCGATGCCCAAGTTTTTATTCGAGCCGCGAGCTACAACGCGGACGTGGCGGCTTTCTTCACGAAATGGCTCCGCGATCTGGAAGACGCGCAAGGCCCCGAGGGCGATTTTCCCGACGTGGCGCCGCGGATCGTCGCCATGGGAGGCGGTACGGCGGCGTGGGCGGACGCGGGGACTGTTTGCCCCTGGACCATCCATCACGTGTACGGTGATCGAAGGGTTTTGGAAGAGCACTTCGACGCCATGGAGCGCTGGATCGCGTATTGCCGTTCTCATAGCCAGGGCCTCCTGCGCCCGGCCGAAGGTTATGGGGATTGGCTGTCGATCAATGCGGACACGCCCAAGGACGTGCTGGCTACGGCCTTTTTCGCCTACAGTACGCATCTTACCGCGGAAGCGGCCGAGACCCTGGGAATGGAGGATAAGGCCGCGGAGTATATGCGACTCTACGAAGAGATTCGGCAAGCATTCCAAAAGGCCTACGTTTCCGAAGACGGGCGCGTCAAAGGCGATACGCAAACCTGCTACGTCCTGGCGTTGCGTTTTGGACTACTTCCGGAAGACCTTCGCGAAAAAGCGGTGCGGTATTTGGTCGAGGACATCGCGAAACGCGACCATCACCTCTCAACCGGCTTCGTCGGCACGGCCTATTTGATGCCGACGCTCTCCGATTTCGGCCAAACCGGCGTCGCGTACCGCCTGCTTTTGAACGATACCTTCCCGTCCTGGGGATTCTCCATCAAGCATGGGGCGACCTCCATCTGGGAACGATGGGACGGCTGGACGCCCGAAAAAGGTTTCCAAGACCCGGGCATGAACAGCTTCGCGCATTACGCCTTCGGGGCGGTCGGGCAATGGCTGTTCCAGTACGCGGCCGGCATCGATACGGATGGTCCCGGATTCCGAAAAATCTTGTTGCGTCCGCACCTCGGCCGGGGACTGGATTTCGTCAACGCGCGATACCAGTCGATCTGCGGCGAGATCGTCAGCGAGTGGCGGAAGGACGACGAGGGTTTGAGCTGGCATGTCGTCGTGCCCGCCAACGTCTCCGCGACGGTCTGCGTCCCCGCAGCGGGAACGGACGTCGTTACCGTGGACGGGCAACCGATCGAAAATGCCTCAGGGGTGAAAGTAATCCGGCAGGATGCCCACTATCGAGTTCTGTCCGCCGAGGCGGGAGAGTACCAATTCCAAGTGCGACGCGGACAGTGATTCGCCGGCTGCTTCCGCGAGGCCGGGTGCTTCCGCAACATGGCTAAGAGCGCTCTTGGCATGCGGCGACCTTGTGCTACGGGCGACGGGCACGCGGTGCCGTGCGGTCGAGGCCGCCGCACGGCTTCGCTCCGGGAACCCTGCTGCATTGTCTGGTCGGCTCGGGAGGCGATTTCCCGGTACGGGCGGACGATAGGGAGGATATTGCCGGGTTGCTTGCGGTTTATTCGTATTGATTCGTAGGGAATCCGGGACTTGATTCGTAGGGAATCCGGGACGCGAACCATGAGCACGAAACGGATTGGATTCATCGGCGCCGGCCGGATGGCACAGGCCCTTGCCGAGGGTTTCCTGCGGAAGGGTGTCGTGACGCCTGATCTCCTTCTGGCGTCGGACGTCTCCGCGGAGGCGCGAGAGCGCTTTCGCGCGGCGACAGGGGCCTCGGTCACCGCCGATAACCTGGCGGTTGTACGGCAACAAGAGGTGATCTTCCTGGCCGTCAAGCCGCAGTCCATGAATGACTTGCTCGCGGAATTGGCGGGGCAAACGGCGCCTGATCGGCTCATCGTTTCGATTGCGGCCGGTGTCTCGCTGGCTAAAATGGAATCCGCCCTGGGAAAGAAC
>JAAZNR010000130.1 GCA_012798155.1 Thermogutta sp.
ACCGCTTCAAAGCACGCGGGTCAGCACGAAACTTCAACGTGCACAAAGGCGTAAAGCGGCCGCCGATCCCGCCGCCCGGCAGGGATCGCAATCGGGGCAGGCGGACGATCGTGCCTCGGCAGGCACCTCGGCTCAGCCGGCCGCGACGTCGCCTCAGCTCGATGTCGGCCCCGCTATTGACGGAGCCACAAGGTCGAGTTCCGCCTTCGAACCCGTCCCGGAGTATCGGTCGTTTCCATCGCCGCTCACGGAAGAGGAGGTCGGGATTTCCCTTGCAAGCGCGGACCGGATTGCCGTTCCGCCGGATGCGATCTCTCCGGCGGGCGTTCCGGCACCCGCATCCGGTGGGGATTCCCATCCCTCAGGACCCGACGGCTGGGACGACGCGGCTTTGGCGGATATCCAGTTGGTGTGGTACGTCCGCCCACCGTCCGGCGGTCAATTCGGCCCGGCAACCGGCGATATCATGCGGCAATGGTTGCAGGAAGGGCGGATTACGCCCGACACGCTGGTCTGGCGCGAGGGCTGGAGAGACTGGCGCGAGGCACGACATGTATTCTCCTCTTTCGGCGGCGCGGAATTTCCCCAGCCCGATCTTATTTCTCCCGCCGCCGAACGCATCCTCGCACAGCACAGCCCCCGACCGTCCCGACGGCTTTCGCCCTGGCTTCTTGCAATTCCGGCGACCATCGCGGTCGTGGCGATCGCGGCCCTAATCTTCTTCCTTTTCGGCGGCTTCGGTGGCTCTTCCTGACAAGCGCAAAACGTAGCCGTTCACGCCCCTGGCCGTAGTCTGTCATTGCAACGTGGCGACGCGGATGCTGTTTTTGAAACACAGAGGGCGCGGAGGAGGAATTGGCGGCCGCAACTCTGCGTTCTTTGCGTCTCTGCGTTCTCTGCGTTTCCATCCTTTCATTCCGCGTAGCCGTCCCTGGGGCGTCCCAAGCCAAACCAGCTCCAAGCCAAAAAGGTACCCAGCCGATTCACGCCCGAAGGAGACAGTCCCATCCTTGCGGGCTTCCCAGCAAGCATCGGGACAGCCCCCGTGAACGGTTACCGCAAAACAAGCCGCTTCGGCGATGCTCACCTGTCCGATAGGCGGGCCACACCTTATCATCAAGGTTTGGCCGTTGCAGTATAACTCGACCGGCGGTTTTCCCGAACCCCAACCAAGTTCGCGGCATTTACTTCCGTGCACACGAGAACAGTCCGATACTTGCGTACACGCGCGGATAGTCCGATACTTTCGTACACGTGAGAATAGTCCGAGAACGGCTGTCGAAAAACCCGGCCGACATCGGCCACAAGGGTGACAAACATGACGCGACGCGAGGTGTCGAGGCCTCCATCCAAAGTGGGAAGAACCCGGCAACCCAAGAAGAACGCTCCCCGCCGCACTCCCGCCGCCTCCGGAGAAGAGCAAGGAGAGCGTTTGCAAAAAATCCTCGCTGCCGCCGGGATCGGCAGCCGTCGCCAATGCGAGGAATTGATTCGCATGGGACGCGTCGAAGTCGATCGCAAGGTCGTTACTGAGCTGGGATTTCGAGCGGATCCCCTGCGGCAAAAGATCGCGGTGGACGGCGTGCCCATCCGGCAAGAAAAGCCCCTCTACTACGCGGTCTACAAGCCCGACGGCGTGGTATGCACCAGCCGAGACCCTTCCGGGCGGACGCGCGTGATCGACTTGGTTCCGGAGAGGGAGGCCCGGCTGTTCGCGGTGGGGCGACTGGATCTCCACAGCGAAGGCTTGATCCTCGTCACCAATGACGGAGAGCTGGCGAATCGTCTGACACATCCCAAGTTCGGCTTGCCCAAGACCTACCTCGTTCAAGTGGCGGGGGAACCGGATCGCGAGGTCTTCGCCAAGCTGATGCGGGGCGTGCATCTGGCTGAGGGCATCGCTCGCGTGTCGAGCATCAAGGTGCGCCGCAAACACAAGCAAAGCACCATCTTGGAGATGGTCTTGAACGAGGGCCGCAACCGCGAAATCCGCCGCATCATGGCCAAGGTAGGGCACAAGGTCCAGCGACTGAAACGCATCGCCGTGGGGCCGGTGCGTCTTGGCAAGATGTTGCCCGGCGATGCTAGACCGCTAACGCGAGATGAGATCGCGGCCCTCCGTCGCGAAACCACGAGACGGCCGGTTTGAGGCGCGGAGCCGATATCCCAAGTGCGGCCGCCGCCCCCCTGTGACCGTGGCCACCGCGGCCGGGTGTGCGGATGACGCCCGTTCCCGCGCCTATCGTCCTCCGGCAAGTTGAGATAGCGACTAGAGTTTTCGATATGACTTCTCCGAATCCGATGCCTTCCGATGCCCGTGGCCGGTCGCTTGCCGCAAGCAAGATTTGGAGCGGCCCGGTCGAAGTATCCCAGCAGGAGCAGATCGCGAAGGATACGTTTCGCATCCGGCTGAAATGCCCCGAAATCGCCGGACGAATCGTTCCCGGCCAATTCGTGATGATGCGGTTGCCCGACCGAGAAGACCCGCTCTTGGGACGGCCGCTCGCCATGTACGACGTCGCGGTTTCGGCGGAGGATGGCTCGCCGAGCGAGCTGGACATCGTCTATTTCACGCTAGGCCGAATGACGCACATGCTGGCGACGCTTGGGCCGGGTGATCCCATCGAGATTTGGGGGCCGTTGGGAAACGGGTTCGCCCCCTGCCAAGCCCCCCATCTGATCCTCGTCTCGGGCGGTATCGGTTACACGCCTTTCTTGGCGGTAACCAAGGAGACCCTAAGACGGCAACGCTACGGGACCTCGCCGCGAGACTGCAAGGTCCAAGACGTGGTTTTGTGCCACGGGGTAAGAACGGCCGACTACCTGCCGGACCTGACTCCGTTCTCCGACGCCGGCGCTGAAGTCCTCGTATCCGCCGAAGACGGAACCGTGGGGCGAAAAGGGCTGGTGACCGAGATGCTGCCGGACGTCTTGAATCGGTTTCCTCGCGATTCCGCCTGCGTTTACAGTTGCGGTCCGGAGCCGATGATGCGATCCGTGGCGGAGATTTGTGCAAGCCGCGGCGTCCCCTGCTTCGTCTCCCTGGAAACGCCCATGGCCTGCGGTTTAGGCATCTGCTTTAGCTGCGTTGTTCGCCTTCGCGACGCGACGGCCAAGTCCGATGAAGACTGGGACTACCACCGCGTGTGCCTCGAGGGTCCCGTCTTCGATGCCTCACGCGTCATCTTCGGGTAACCACGCGGAGACGCGCGACGGCGAGATGGGCGGCAAGAGCCTAAGAACCATCGTACCGCTGACCCGTAACCGGAAAGGGAGGGTCATCGGACAACGGCCGCGCGGAACGCGGCGGGTCAGGAGGCTGCCGCCCCTTGGGCAGGAGCGCCGCCGGCTCGCTTCGCCTTCACCACGGCAGCCGAGAGCCGCGACTTGGTTCGGGCCGCGGAATTAGGGTGAATGATGCGTTTGGCCGCAGCCCGATCCAGCAGTTTCGCGGCTTTTCGGATTTCGGATTCAGCCTGGGCGACATCGCCCGCAGCCGCGGCTTCGCGGACCTTGCGGCATTGCGTCCGCACGGACCGCTTGATGGAGCGGTTGTGCATCCGCCGCTTCTCATCCTGACGCAAACGCTTTTTCGCACTTTTTGTGTTTGGCATAGGGACCTGAACAACCGGTTCCGTTAACGAAAACCCTTACCCGCAGCCGTCAGCCCCAGGGCTGGCATCGGCCTTCATCGCCGCGGCCGGCAATCGCCGGAAACCGATATTATGAGGGTCAATCCTCGTCCTGTCCAGGGGGCAACTCGACTTCGATAGGTTCTTCTTCCCCCGCCTGGGCCGCGACCCTGGCCCGTTGCTGCTCCAGCTTCTCGCCGATCTTGTCCAGCAATTGGCCGATGTTCTTGTACGAGTAGTCCATGGCGGCCAAGGCGCTGGCGAATTGCTCGGCCTGCTGGAATGCCCGCAGGCGATAGGCCAAGACGGCCGCGGAATACAAAGCCCGCTTTTTGTTGTCACTGTCTCGGTCGGCGATTTCCTGAACCGCTTGTTCGTAATGCTTCATCGCCAGCCGATGCTGGCCGATTTTCTCGAAGCATTGCCCCAGATTCAGCAAGCAGACCCCTTTCCGGCGGGGGTCGCTCTGAGCGGCCTGATATTGTTTGATCGCGTCCTCGTACAAGCCGTTGAGCTGGTAGCGAACGCCCAATTCAAAGCGGAAGGCCTGGTTGTTGGGAAACCGCTCCACCCGATCTTTATAGACCTCCAGCTCTTTTGCCCACAACGCCTTCCTTGCGGCATTGAGCTTTTGCTGACTCCGTTCGTCGGGCTTTGCTCGATACTCGGCCTCGGCCTTACCCAATTCCACGCGCAGCCGCCGCAATTGGACGTCTTCGAGCTTTTCCTTCGCGCCGACGTCTTGGGTGGCATCGAAGCCGCGTTTGAGCAAATCCTCCGCCTTGGTGTAATTCTCCTCGCGGACGTAGATCTCCGCCAGTTCGTAATACAAGGGGAGATTTTTCGGCTGCCGTTTGATCTCGACTTCCAGCCGTTCTTTTTTGCTGAGAGGCTCACCGCCGCGGGCAACCTCGCCGCCGGCCGCCTCCACCTTCCGTCGCGATTCGCCCGTCCCCTCGTCGTATCCGCCGCCTGCAATCGTCTTTTCAACCGCCAGGTTGGCGATGTTGCGGGAGGCGTCGGGATCGTTCGGACGAAGCTGTTCCACCTTGTGCCACATGGCGATGGCCTGGTCGTACATGCCCAGGTCGGCCAGCGTCTTGGCGCAGCGGCGGCACATCTCCACGTCTTTGGGATTCGCGTCCAGTGCCGTTTTCAGGTAGATGAGCTGCGTCTCCTGAAAATCGCACTGCTCGCAGGCCTCCGACAGGGCCGTCAGAACGGTCGTGTCCCAAGGATTGATCTTGAGGGCCTCCGCCCCATACTTGAAAATGTTGACCCAATCCTTCTTTTGCAGGGCTTTCTTGATCGCGCTCCGCAAAGGCGCTAACTTGAAGAAGGAAAAGCTCTTGCCTTTCTTGTTGTTGTTGTATTTCTTCTTGAGGTTGCCGAGAAAGGCCTGGAGGTAGATCGCATTGCCCGGGTCTCCGACCACGCATTCCGTGTAGATGTCCGCCGCGTAGTCGAAGTTCTCTTGAGCGGCGATGCGGTTGCCGTACTCAAAACATTCCTTCAGTTTCTTGCGCTTCGCCGGGCTGGGTTCCGGGGGACGCACGTCAACGGCTTGTGTGGAAGTTTCTGATGCCATGGCGGCCTCGATCAGTAGCGCAACCTCGAGCGTTGCCCGAAAAACATCCGTTTTTCCCGCGCGGGCCTGTTCCCGACTCTATCATTATTGTAGCCGCCGCGGATGTCAACTCAACAGGTATTCGGTGATTCCGCCGTTGCGACGTATCCTCCGAAGCACTGATGGTCGCGGCAACTTCGGCGACCGAATGCTACCAATTGTGGGCCGGATGCTACCAATTGTGGGCCGGTCGCCGCAATGCGAACGGCTCGCCGTTCCCTCCCCTTCTCGGCTGTCATAAGATGGGGACGCCGGCATGCCAATGAGCCATTCCCAGCCCAAATGCACCGCGAATGAGTGATTTTCTCGAACCTGACACAAGCGTCCCCGGCCGCGAGCTGATTCACAACCGGAACCAGCAGGCCGGCCCGGCATCCGTGCCCGCCGACGAGGCTTCGGCAAGTGCAATTCCCGAGGGGGCGAGTCTCAACGGCTGCGTCTATCTGGTGGGAGCCGGCCCCGGAGATCCCCAATTGCTGACGCTTTGGGCGGCGGACATCCTCCGGAAGGCCGACCTCGTTCTTTACGACTACCTCGTCGATCCTCGCGTACTCGAACTCGTCCCGCCCAAGGTGGAAAAAGTCTCCCTGGGGCATCACAGCCTCGGACATCATTGGACTCAGGATGAGATCAATCGGCGGATCTTGCAGGCCGCGGCTCAAGGCAAGATGGTGGTGCGATTGAAGAGCGGGGATCCCGTCGTTTTCGGCCGGCAGGCGGACGAGGCGGAGGTCCTGCGGAAGGCGGGCCTTCGCGTCGTCATCATCCCCGGCATCACCGCCGGACTCGCGGTCGGTGCTCTCGGCGAGATCCCGCTTACCCATGCGCAATTCGCCTCGGCGGTCGCTTTGGTGACGGGGCAACAATCGCATGAATCACAAGCTGCCCTCTTGAACTACCAATCCTTGGCGGGGTTTCCGGGCACCCTGGTGTTTTATATGGGCGTTCGTTCGGCGTCCGTTTGGGCGACGGAACTCATGCGCCATGGCAAACCCGCCGAGACCCCCGTCGTCTTGGTTCGCCGATGCGGTCGGCCCAATCAACAAACCGTCCACACGTCATTGGGCGAAATCGCCTCCGTCATCGAACGCCGGGGCATCAAGCCCCCGGCGGTAATCGTGGTGGGAGAGGCCGCCCGGCACGCCCCGGCCCGATCATGGTTCGTTGATCGCCCGCTGTTCGGCCGATGCTGCGTCGTCACACGCCCCGAACATCAGGTCGGTAAGATTCGGGATATGCTGGTGGAGTTGGGTGCCGAGGTCTTGACGCAGCCCGCCGTCGAAATCGTCCCCCCCGACGATTGGGCCGAAGTGGACGCGGCTATTGCCGACCTTGCGGCTTTCGACTGGGTCGTGTTCTCCAGCGCTAACGGGGTACGTTTTTTCTTCGATCGAATACGGCAACTGGGCCGGGACGCGCGGGCCTTCGGCGCGGCTCGCATCGCCGCCATCGGCCCCGGGACGGCGGAAGAATTGCAGAGATTCCAGATCCGTGCCGACTTGCTCCCCCCCGAATTCCGAGCCGAATCCTTGGCCGAGACCCTGTCGGCTCAGGGACAAGGGCGGCGGTACCTATTGGTTCGAGCAAGCCGGGGGCGCCCCACGCTGGCGGAAGCCCTCGTTCAGGCCGGCAAGGAGGTCAAGCAGGTCGTAGCCTACGTCAACCGCGACATCGAGACGCCCAATCCCGATATCGTGGCACGCATTCGCGATGGTTCCATCCACTGGATGACCGTCACCAGCTCCTCCATCGCGGCCTCGCTCGTCAGACTTTTCGGCGAGAACCTGCGACGGGTGAGACTGGCCTCGATCAGCCCCGTCACCAGCGACACGCTGCGCGGCCTGGGTTTCGAGCCGACCGTCGAGGCCAAGGTCTATACCATGCCGGGAATTGTGGACGCCATTCGCCAATACGAAACCAAGTTGGAAGGCGGAGCAATTCCCCCGGCTCCCTAACCCAGAGGGAGCATGAGCGATGAGAGCGCGCGGCGAAAGAAGTGTTCGGACGCCGATTGGCGGTGACGTTTTGCCCAAAACCACAGGCCGAAGCAAAAGAAGAGCGGCTTTGCGGCGTGGCGGTGGAATCCGCCAAGAGCGTGGAATCTGCCAGGGGCATCGATCTACGGGATCTCGCGATAGGTGGCGAAGCTGGCGTAACCAAGCAAAGCCGCTGCTACAAGAGAACCGACATCCATGATGACGTTCGCCTTGCCGAAGGGCAGACCGATCGCGAGGTCGAGACCGAAGAGAAGAATCATAAGTCCCGCCGCTACCATACCAAAAACGCACAGGGCCTTAGGCATTAGTGGAGTTCCCCACGGATGCGATCCCAAACCGAAGCTCTTGAGCCGGCCGCTTCAAACTCGTCTCTCGCCCCTCATGGCTCGGCGGTGGAGTCATGCTGAGTCTTGTCGCCCATTTCCTACGGTGACGCAGATTGAAAAAGTATGATCTCTTCAGCAATTGCTTTCAACCTGAGGTCGTGCCGCTACGGCCGCACCCCAAGAATTCCGACAACGGGGCCGCCCGTCGATCTCGAAAGGTCGCCGCCGGTAATCAGTTAAATCGGTTAAGCCGGGAACGTAATTCAGCCGTCGCGATAGGACGGGTCAAGGCCCCGAAAGCGTCAGCCGCGAGGCCGCCCCTCGAAACCGATTCGAGACTCGCTGTCAATTATCCATGCTAATCACTCTCGCCAGATTAACAATAGCATTCCCCCCATGTTGTGGGAAGTCGATACCCACCCACGAGAGATTTGGGTAAGATGTGCTAACCTGACTCAAAATATGCGCGGACCTCGCTCAAAAAATGGCTCTTCCGGTTCTGGGTGCGAAACACGGAGAACACGCAAGCTAGCTCTGCTGTCGCGTACATCACGAGGCAATCCCATAACCTCTTGCTTTGGCGTTACTTCGCTCGCACAAGCAAGTGGCATGCCTCAAAAAACTTTCGCGCACCTCAAACCAGAAGAGCCAAAAACTGTCGGACGACAACCTGCAAGGCTGTCACCGCGAGCGAGGCCGACCTCCCGCACCGACGTCAAGGAATCGAGCGCACCCGGTCAATCGAGCGGGCGGATAAGGGACACGATGAATCCGCACCAGTTAGTGGGGGCGTGATATACTCTTTCCGGAGGGGCGTGCCCCGGAGGGCTACGCTGGATCTCTTTACGTTTAGGAGCGTGACGCAGTAGCCCCCCAGGGACTCGGCGACCGATTCTCATGCACTTTCGAATGATCTTGACGTCCCTTGAGGCCTCGTTAGGCAAGCATACCGCGTATCAGGCAAGCATACCGCGTAGATGTTTGCACGGACGAAAAGATTATCGTTGCCGGTTTGGTATCCGGGCCGGCTTTTCGTTGCAGCCGGCAACTTAGCGCGTCAGAATGATGTTTACCGACTCCTAATGGGCTGAGGCGGAAATCGGCCGTACGACCGGTTTCCATTGCATCGCATTCGTCACGGCGTTCGAGCGAGCGGCAGGAGCGGGGAACATGTCTTTGTTGCTGCCAGTCTATCTTGGCGTCGCCTGCCTGGGGGTCGAGGTCGGCTGGCGGCCCTTGCCCAACGGCGGAACGGAATACGTGATTCGCGTATCCCCGGAGGAGCTGGCCGATTTGGAATTGGGCGATATCATCGCGGCGAGCGACGTTCCCCCCGGTTTGCCCCCGATCAAAAGCTACCGCATCGAAGTGGGACGCGGACCGGTCGAACGCCTGGTTCCCTCTTCCATCCCTGGGACCTCTGAGAGGGCTGAATCGTCGCAAAACCCTTCGGCCGCCGACAATCAGCAGTCCGCCCCGTCGGGCTTGGCTCCTCTGCCTACGACGGTACCTTCGGTTTTCACTGAACCGGCCGCTCCTCAGCCGACAGAAACCTCGCTCACGGACCCACCGCAGCAGTCGGGGCGGGGACAAAGATCGGTCAAGCCGACGGAAAGCGATCCTGATTCGCAATCTGAACCCGATTCGCAAGCTGAAGAGGCCTCTCGGCTCCAGCAAACTGGAGACTGGCAACCCCCCACAAAGACGGGCGAGGCTTCCGTCGAGTCGCCGGGCAAGAACTCCGAATCGCTGATCAATACGCTAGCCCTTTCGGGGATGACCGCTTCCTTCGCGGCGGTGCTTTACATTGGTTGGG
>JAAZNR010000905.1 GCA_012798155.1 Thermogutta sp.
GACGGCATCCGCGTGGTCCGCGTCTGGACCTATCTGGCGCCGAACGCAGGCACCGTCCGCCGCATCCTGAACTACCTGTCCTTCATGGTCTCGGCGGTCTGGGCGGCGCTGCGGCTGCCGCGGCCGGATGTCCTAGTCGCCACGTCCCCCCAATTCTTTTGCGGCTGGGCCGGCGTATGGGTCCGCCGCCTCCGCCGCGTGCCCTTCGTTTTGGAGATACGCGACATCTGGCCCGACTCGATCGAGACGGTGGGCGCCATCCGTTTCCGCCCCCTGCTGCGGTTTCTGGAACGGCTGGAACGCCGCATGTACTTAGCGGCCGACCATATCGTCGCGGTCGGCGAGGGATACAAACGCAGGATATTGGAGAAGGTCGATATTCCGGATCGCATCTCGGTTATAACCAACGGCGTGGACTTGGCGAGATTCCCGCTCCAGCCGCCGGACGCCGAGCTTCGCCGGCGCCGGCACGGCGAAAACAAGTTCGTGTGCGCCTACGTGGGGACCGTCGGCATGGCCCACGGGCTGGAAGTCGTCTTGGATGCCGCGGACCTGCTCCGCCGGCGAGGGCGCGACGACGTGGTCTTCTGGCTGGTCGGCGACGGGGCCTGCCGGGAGCGGCTCCAAGCCGAGGCCGAACGCCGCGGGCTGAAGGATCGCGTCGTCTTCACCGGCCGGCAAGCGAAGGAAGACGTGCCGCGAGTGCTGGCCTCCGTGGACGCCTGCCTGGTCCACCTCCGCAAGACCGCGCTCTTCGAAACGGTCATCCCCTCCAAGATATTCGAGATGATGGCCATGGCCAGGCCCATCATCATGGGCGTGAACGGCGATGCCCGCGAAATCACGGCCCAGGCCGGAGCGGCGATCGCGATCGAACCGGAATCGGCGGAGTCCCTGGCCGAGGCCGTCGTTCGGTTGGCGGATGATCCCGCGCTCCGCGGGCGACTGGCGTCCTCGGCGAGAGACTACGTCGCCGCGCATTACGATCGCAACCGCCTGGCGGAAGAGTTTCTCGAACTGCTACGGGCCGTGGCGGGCGAGTCCCGAGACCGGGCTGCCCGAACCGCCTCGGCATGTGACCTCCCCGACGGCGAGCCGCGGGCGCAAACCGATACCGAAACGCCCGCCGCGCGAACACGTCCTTGAGTATTCCGATCGGAAACCGCAAGCATGATTCCCTTCAATAAACCGTTTATCGCCGGTAAAGAGCTTTATTATATCGCCCAGGCCGTGACCATGGGCAACATCGCGGCCGACGGCTACTTCACCAAGGCCTGCTCGCGGCTTCTGGAGGAGCGGTTCGGCATCAACAAGGTCCTGCTCGTCCCCTCCGGGACCGCGGCCCTGGAATTGGCCGCCATGCTCTGCGATCTCCGCCCCGGCGACGAGGTCATCATGCCGTCCTACACGTTCGTTTCCACGGCGAGCGCCTTCGCGCGGGTGGGGGCCAAGCCCGTCTTCGTGGACATCCGGCCGGATACCCTCAACATCGACGAGACGAAGATCGAAGCGGCCGTCAACGAGCGGACCCGCGCCGTCGTCCCGGTGCACTATGGGGGCGTGGCCTGCGAGATGGACGCTATAATGGACATCGCCCGGCGGCACAATCTGCTGGTGATCGAGGACGCCGCCCAGGGGGTTAATGCCTTCTATAAAGGCCGCGCGCTGGGGTCCATAGGCCATTTGGGCTGCTACAGTTTTCACGAAACGAAGAATTACGTCTGCGGCGAAGGCGGGGCGATCTGCATCAACGACGCGCGGTTCATCGAGCGGGCGGAGATACTCCGCGATAAAGGCACCAACCGCCAGAAGTTCTTCCGCGGGGAGGTGGATAAATACACCTGGGTCGATGTCGGCTCCTCCTACGTGATGGCCGAGCTGCTGGCCGCCTTTCTGTACGGGCAGCTCGAGCACCTGGACGACATCTCGGCCCGGCGGCGGGAACTGTACGAGTATTACGCCGAGCACCTGCGGCCGTTGGAAGACGCGGGCGATCTCCGCCTGCCGCGGATTCCGCCGGACTGCCAATCCAACTACCATCTGTTTTATATTCTAACGAGAGACGCCGCGTCTCGTGACGGCCTGATACAGCATCTTAGACGTGCAGACATTCTGGCGGTCTTTCATTACGTCCCACTGCACAGCTCTCCCGCGGGAAGGCGGCTTGCAGTCGCAGCCGGCGACTTATCGGTTACTCAAGACGCCGCTGATCGTCTACTGCGACTTCCGCTTTACCATGACATCACCGTGGAAGAACAACGCAGCGTCGTCACAGAGCTCGAAGCCTATTCGCGCACGGCCGCGAGTTGAATAGTAAACGCCCCA
>JAAZNR010000906.1 GCA_012798155.1 Thermogutta sp.
ACGCTCGACATGCCGGCGATCCCCATGCCGATCCGCACGCCCGACTGCGGGATCAATTGCCCGCTAGGACTCACCTGCCCCTGATACGCATAACCGCCGCCGGGGTCCTGCGTGCGAATCAACCAGTCGGCGACCTTATTCAAGACTTCGCCGGGGACGGGAATCCCCGCCTGCACGGCCTCCCAGCACCCCAGCACCGCGTATTGCGTCATGGAGGTGTCGCCGGTAAGCTCGTGCGGGCTACCCGACGGATAGCCCCATCCGCCGTGCGACTTTTGCCGAAACACCAAGTAGCCGAGGATGGCCTGAATGTCGTTTCGGTACCGCACCGGATCGTAGGAGCAGAGGAAAATCAGCGACAAGCCCGTGCTGTAGATATCCCATGTGCTGATGGAAAAATCCTGCGGCCGGCCGGAGGAAGGAATTCGCTTGCGGATCTCTTCGGCGGCCTGCATTACCAGCGGATGATCCGCGGGGCGACTGCTCTTGAGCAGCGCCAGTCCGACCAAGGCCCAGGCCCCGGTTCGTGAGTCTCCGTTTGCCCTTTGCTGCTTCTCCAAATAGGCCACGGCGCGATCCACGGCCTGAACGACGTCGGGCGATTCCGGCGTCCACCGCTCCCCCAAAGCGTGATCGCCGACCGAAACCGCCGACAGGACTACGAGAAGAACGCCGGCCGAAACGCCCGCCGCCTTCTGAAAGAAGAAGTCGCCCCTGAAGGGCAGGCGATGGTCGGATAGTTCCCACCGGAACGTATTCCGCCGCTTCGGATTAGGCCGTAGCCGCAACGCCATCTTTCCGCTCCGGAGAGAAAAGCAACCCGCCGCAGGGGACCGCGCGGTCCAACATCCCTGCAAGGACCGCTCCCATGCGCAGGCTCTGTTTTTTCTCGCCCCGTCGGGCTTCCGTCATTGTAGCGGCGGACACGCACGCCTGCCACTCGCGGATCAGGCGACGCTGTCATACCCGAATAGAAATGACCCCTTGCGGCGTGAATAGAAATGTCCCCTGATTTTCACGGATAGAAATGTCCCCTGCTAGGGGTTCAAGGAACCGCCGAATCGGGCGGCGGAGCGGCTCCGCGGTTGAGGCGACCGATTTCGAGCGTCTTTCCAGCATCCTTGCCCTTGCAGCCCTGCCACGGCGTCCGGAAATCGGTGGCCGGGCGCTGGAGGGCCGCGCCCCGTCGCGGCCGAGATCGACCTCATACGACAGCGCCGGCTCGGTCGGCAATGCTCAATCGGGGCATTCCAGGGCAGCGGTCTCCCGGAGTCTGAGAAACCTGGAGAATCCCAATTAGCGACGAGCATCCCGATTAGCGACCCGGCGAGGTAGGACTAACCGGCCGGCCCGCCGGAGCGGCACGCCGCGGCGCGTGATCCCCGAACGCCGACCTTGCCTTGACGAAACGGACTGGCTTCACCTATATTCAAGGCTTTCCTAGGTTTACGCGCTTTTTCGGCCGTACGGACCGTTCCTCGGAGCAGCCGGCGAGCCGAAGCTAGGTTCTCAAACGATATGAGAATGCCATGAAACGCGAACGGCGTCACGAGTTGCAGGATAATTTATTGGCGCGTTGGTTGTCGAAGGTGACGGAGAAGGCGGCCCCCTATGCCCGGGCCTTCTCGCTCGCGGTCGTCTTGATCGTATTGATCGTCGCCGCGTGGTACGTCTTCTCGAATCGGTCGCTTGCTAATCGGGAGGCCGCCTGGAGCGACCTCTTTCAGGCCATGCAAAAGGGGACGGCCGCCGATTTGGAGGCCGTGGCCGAGCAATACGCCGGGAGCGAAGCCGCGCTTTGGGCGCAAGTCGCCGCCGCCGATATCCACTTGGAAATCGGTTGCGCCCAGTTGTTCAGCAATAAAGCCGATGCCGTGCAGGAGTTGCAAAAGGCCATCGACGGTTACCTTTCCGTGAGAGACGAAGTGCGACGGCCGGAATTGAAGGAGCGACTGCTTTGGGGTTTGGCTCGGGCCTACGAATCGCTGGCGGGAACGCGGCAAGGGCAGGGCGAGTTGGACCGCGCCGTCAAGCTCTATCGAGAACTGGCGGAAAGCTTCCCGGACGGGCGCTTCGCGACGCTGGCAACGCGGCGTGCCGCCGAGTTGGAACGCCCGGACGTGCAGGGCTTCTACGATTTCTTCGCGCGATACGAACCCACCCCAAGCGCGCCGCCGGGCGGTTTTTCTCCCGGTGACTTGCCGTTCCATCCCGGTGCCTTGCCGCAGCCGCCAACGTCCGGATCGCCGCCTCCCTCGGGATCCACGCAGCCCGCCGCCGGATCGGCGCCGTCTTCCGCGAGCGAAGGATCGGGCGAGGCCGGTTCAACGGATTCAACTCCTCAGGAAGACCCCGGCCGATCGGATGCCGCCCCCGTTGAGCCGATGATTCAGCCGTCGGCGACCGAACCGGAGAAACCCGCTGAAGGCCCGGCGGCTCCGGCGGATCCGGTTGCTCCTGACAGGGAAGCGAGCGATTCCCCGCAACCGTAGCCGACGGCGTGCCATTCCGTGATTCCCGCTCAACCGATTCCCGCCCGGCATTGCGAGGGTTGAGGCCTGCTTGCCATGACGACGGGGTATTTGCCCGAGACAGGACCGATTCGTCTGGTGGTCGGCCCGGAACACGCCGGCTGGAGACTGGATGCCTTTCTCGTGCTGCATTTTCCGGCCTATAGCCGGGTGGTGCTCCGCCGCGTCATCACCGAGGGCGGCGTGACGGTGGATGACAAGGGAGCCAAGCCGAGCTACCGCTTGAAGCCCGGACAAGCCGTCGCGGTAACGCTCCCCGAGGCGCCCCGGCAGTGCCCCAAGCCGGAGCCGATACCGCTGGAGGTGATCTACGACGACGACTGGCTGGCCGTCGTCAATAAGCCGCCGGGAATGGTCGTCCATCCGGCCCGAGGGCATTGGTCGGGGACGCTGGCGGGAGCGATCCAACACCTGTACGGGGGCCGTTTGAGCAGCCTGGGAGGGCCGAATCGCCCCGGCATCGTGCATCGTTTGGATCGGGATACGAGCGGGGCGATTCTGGTTGCCAAACACGACTCGTCTCATCGCAGTCTCGCCGAGCAGTTCGCCGCGCGGACCGTGGAAAAGCAATATCTCGCGATCACCGCCGGCGTTCCCGACCGCGACGCGGATTGGGTGGATCAGCCGATCGGGTTGCATCCGCGGCAGCGGGAGAAAATGGCCATTCGCCGCCACGATCCGGATGCCCGATCCGCCCAGACCTTGTACCGCGTCGAGGAACGCTTCGTGGGTTTCGCGTTGGTCGCGGCCTATCCCAAGACGGGCCGTACGCATCAGATTCGCATCCACTTGGCGCACGTCGGGTGTCCCGTGCTCTGCGATCGCCAATACGGCGGCCGGGCCGAAATCACGCGCGGCGAACTGGTTTCCGGCGTGCCGGATGGGGAGGTCGTATTAGCCCGGCAGGCACTCCACGCCCATCGTTTGAGCTTCGATCATCCCGCTACCGGCCGGCGGATGACGGTCGAGGCCCCCTTGCCGCGCGACATGACGGAGGTGTTGGAAGTGCTTCGCCGGCATCGACCCCGGAGGCGGAGCGTCGGCGACGGGCGATAGGACGGCGTCCGCCTGTCGTCCGGGCGTGTGAAAGTCTCCGTGAAGTGCCGGGCTTGTGAAAGTCGCTTTGGAGTGCGGGAAACTCGTCGCGGCGGAGGCGTGGTCCCGGGTCTACGGGGTGGATCGAGCCGCGTGGCCGAGTACGGAGGCCATCAAGTTGTGGGTGCCCCAGGTGGTGGGATGGGCGACCACCTCGCCCGCCGCATAGCCGCAGGTTCGGCCCTGCTGGGAGTTGGCGGTGCGGATGCGATCCAAGATTTCGGGTCGATGGGCGAATTGGGTCCGGTAGCACGCCACGGCTGCGAGCTTCGCTTCCAGACTGTCGGAAATATCTACTACCATGGGATTTGCGGCGGGCGGCACAAGCTGCCGCAGCGACAGGAAAAAGAACAGATAGTGCGGAATGTTGTGAACCGGCAAACCCTCGAAGTGCTCATCCCACTTCGAGAGCCTGGCGTAGAAGATCGCGGCTTCCGTGATACGCCGAGCGGCTTCGTGATCGGGCGAGGCAAAGGGCGTTTCGCCGGCCAAGCAGAGAACGAGTTGCGGGCGGTAACGCCGAAACTCCGTCGCCAGGGCGCATCGCGACTCGAAGTCGTCGAAGAGACGCCGATTCGGCAAGGCGAGCGTCACGCGGACGCAGACCCCCAACGTCCGTGCGGCGGCCGCGGCTTCGTCGAGGCGGGTCTCCGGGCCGGGAGACCGGGGCGTCGGCTCTCCGTCCGTCAGATCGATGATGCCAACGCGATATCCTTGACGGCCCAGGGCGTGGAGCATCCCCCCGCAGCCGATTTCCACGTCGTCCGGATGGGCCCCCACGGCGACTACGTCCAGCGGCGCATCCTCTCCGCAAATGTCCCAGGTCTTCTTCTCGTTCATCCGATCCCTTTTCGTCATATCCGTCGTCGCGTTATGGTTGCGTTACCGCGTATACCGATTTCCGGCGAGGTTCCCTCGCGGCCCCCCGATCCCCGGGAGACGTTCCCCGTGAGACCCGGAAGCGGAGGCGGGCGACCACGCACAGGGAAGGCACCGTCAACCGCTCTTCCGGTTTTCGGGTAGCGGTTTGATGGCCGCCACGATGAACGTCGGATTCAAGGCCTGAAACCGCACGCGGTCGAGTTGGTAGTAGCCTCGGGCGAGGTTGATCATCAAGACTTCGGCGTGGGGAGTCAAGGTTCGCATCCGTTGATGGCATTCGGCGACGTTATCCACGCTGCCCATCGTTACCACCAGGCGCCCGCCGGGACGGAGGCGCGCGAACGCCGCCTGGCAAAGATCGACCACTTGGCGACCGCTGCCTCCCACGAAGACGCAGTCGGGGTCGGGCAGTTCCGTCCAGACCTCGGGCGCTCGTCCCAAGATCGGCCTCAGGTTCGGCACGTCGAATCGCCTTGCGTTCTCGCGGAGAAGCTCGTAATCGTCCGCATCCATCTCCACGGCGAAGACGGTACCCTCACGCGCAATCTGCGCGGCTTCGATGGAGAGCGACCCGCTGCCCGCTCCGATGTCCCAAACGATGCTTCGCGGGCCGACGTCCAGCTTGGCCAGGGCGATGGCGCGGATCTCAGCCGGAGTGAGAAGTCCCCGCTTCGGTTTCGATTGCAAGAACGTCTCGTCCGGGTTGCCGAACAGGCGTTTGCCCCATTGCTTCAGAGGGCGGTCGGGGACGTCCGGTTTCCGCACCAAAATCATCACGTTCAGCGGCGAATAGGTGTGCTCGGCGATATCTTGCAGTTCGCCGGCGGTAACGCGTTCGTTGGGCGCGCCCAAATGCTCGCACACGTAGGCGGAGAAATAGTCCAAGCCGCAGGCCAAAAGTTGCTCCGCCACCCGGTTGGGCGGAAGCTCGTCGGTCGTGAATAGCCCGACCTTGTCCGCGGAACGGATGCCGGACAGGACCTCTTCCAGCGGATGATCCGCCAAGTTGGCCAGATAGGCGTCCTCCCAGTTCTCTTTGACTCGGGCAAAGGCCAATTGCATGCTGCTGACGTGCGGCACGACCTCGAAGCGATCCTTGCCGATTTTTTCCCACAGGTAGCGGGCGACGCCGTAAAACAAGGGATCACCCTCGGCGAGAAGAACGATGTTCTTCTCCGGATGGGCGGCGATTTGAGTCGCAATCTCTTGCAGGCTGTTGGAGGTTTCCAGCTTGGGCGCCGGCAGGTCCCGGACGATGGCCAAACAATCCGGATCGCCGATCAGAAGGTCGGCCGAGGCCACCAATTGCCGGGCGTGTTCCGTCAAGCCCGCCAAGCCGTCCTCCCCGATCCCGATAATGTGAACGCGCCGCGGCGCTTCGACTTGCGTCACCGTATACCCTCCTCGCTGAACCGGTGATTGTGCGGTACCCTCCAGGCAACTTTTCCGCCCCGGAGCGAACAATGTCGATTTTATGGCCGAGACGCATCGTGGGACAATGAGGCCTCGGCTGGAAAAGGCGGTTTCCGCTGGGAGACGCCGCAGGAGAACCGCAAGACTTCATGCCAAGAACGCTACCAAGCTCTATGCGAAGAACGCTACCCAAATGTGCGAAGAACGCCGCCAAAAAGGAACCGCGCCTGGGCCCGCGAGGCCCGGCGCGGTTGCTAAGAGGAAGGAATTGCCGCAATGCCGTTTCCCGACGCTTCCGGGATACGGCGCAACTCACGAGCACGAGTTACCGCACATCCACCGCCACCCCGGTCAGGCCGATCACGTAATCGCGATCAGCTTGCGAAAGCCGGTCCCATAAGACGCGGACGAAGGTCCCGGAAGGCGTCCGCAGACGAACGATTGGACCGTCCATGGTTTGAACGAATCTCGCGGTGATGTGGTACATCCCCGTGTCGTCGGTCCAAATCCGGTATCCGCTCTGGGTAGGGGCAGGGGCTGCTTCGGCTGCGGGGGCCGGAGGAGCGGGAGTTTCGGCCGGTGCCGGGGGAGCAGGGGCCTCCGCAGGCGCCGGAGGTGGGGGAGGGGCCTCAGCCGGTGCTGGAGCGGCAGGCTCAGCCGGTGCGGGCGGAGTAGGTTGGGCAGGCGGGGCCGGCAGAGCGGGAGGTTCGGCCGGTGCCGGAGGAGCAGGGGTCTCCGCAGGCGCCGGAGGCGGGGCCGGGGCCTCAGCCGGGGCTGGAGCGGCAGGCTCAGCCGGTGCGGGCGGAGTAGGCTGGGCAGGCGGGGCCGGCATCTCGACCGCAGGGGCTTCGGGGGCGGGGGCCGCTTCGGCTGCGGGGGCCGGCGGTGCGGCAGGCTCAGCCGGTGCCGG
>JAAZNR010000907.1 GCA_012798155.1 Thermogutta sp.
AAGATCGACCCGTGGCATGGGATCAAGAGGTTCCGACGGGCTGGGCTCCCGTAGCGCCGCGAGCGTCGGGTATTTATTTCGGCAAGAGGTCTTGTACCACGGTGACCTGCCGAATCTGGCGGCTGTCCGGCTCGAAGACGCGAATCACGATCTGCAGCCCGCGACAAGGCACGGCATAAGGCGGCGGGGCCTCCCGTTCCGCGGCGTCGTCGACGCGGCCGTCGTTGTTGTTGTCGAAGCCATCGGTTCCCTGATCCGGGCCGAGCGTGCCGTCCTGATCCAGGCCGTCCCTCTCATAATGGTTGGACCAGGTGTCGTACACGCAGCTTTGTCCGGCTGCCCAGCCCCATCGGGCTAGGAACTCGGAGTCGCCGGGGCCGGAAAATGCCGAGATGCCCGGGTTGTTCGCATAATTCAAATCCACGAATGCCCCGCGCGGTACGGCCGCGGCGGGACCGGGCGGCGGGAGCGGGTATCCCGGGTCGCCCGGCTTGACGACGTCATTGTTGACCGCGTTGAGGGGCGCCGTGGGGTCCCAAATCTTGACGTCGAACGAGAGGACGTTCGTCAGCACCAGGTCTTCTCCTTCTCGAAAGACCTGTCCCACCGTCCGCAGCAAACCGGTCCTCTCATCGACCTCCGCGGCGGGGTAGGGATTCGTCCAGGCGTCGAAGGCGTCGTACGGCGCGGGCCGGGGCGTCAAAGTCTGCGGGGGCAAAATGCCCGACGCCAGCCAGGTGCTCGCCATGCCGGCCGAGGCGCTCTCCGCCAGCGTGGGCAGGCCCAGCGGCTGCCAACCGATACGGTGCGGATGAAAGGGGTAGGCGCCGGCGGAGTTGGGGCTGCCGGTTTGATGGGCATAACGATTCTCGGGCTTGGTGAGATCGCCCAGGGTGGAAAACGTCCAGCCCACGCCTCCGTTGGGCAGTGTTTGGGGATGCAAGGCGATATCGAAGTAGCGGTGGAAGTTTTGCGGCGCATCGCCCCATTCGCCCGGGTCCAGATGTCCGTTGCCGTTCGCGTCCGCGACGCTTGCAACCTTGGGCGCCACCAGCCGTTGACGCCGATAGAGTCGGTCGCCCCGTACGAACCAAGCGACCTCGGCGACGTCGGATTCGACGGTTATGACCGTATTCGTCAAGTTGTTGCGGCAACGGCCTACGAACGGGCGATCCGCGGCCCTCGCGGTCAGCATCAGCATGTCGTCGAGGTCGCCCACAGTGGAATCGGGCCACGGGGCACCGTTGGGATCGAGGTCATCCAAGTTCACGGCAACCGGCGGGGAACCGGCCTGGCCGGTCGGCCCTTCCGTGTATTCGAGGTACCCCTCGTTGTCGGCCGGATCTCGCGGGGGGACGGGGATGACCGTCAGCCCGCGGAGGTCGGAACGCAAGAGTTCGGCGGCGGACCGGAGGCGGTCGGCGGTCTCCAGGACGGCCCGTGTCTGCGTAATGCTCTCCATGACGGAGGCGAAGACCGTTACCACCGCCCCCAGCATGATGAGGGCGATCACGGTGGCGAGAAGGATTTCGATGAGCGTGAAGCCGCTGCGTGCGGGGCGCACCTGCCCCTGCCGGATGGGCCGGTTCATTGTGACCTCCAGATTCTGCGACTGCGGTTTGCCCAAGGCCGGCCCGCTTGCCTACCCTCTAGCATTATATTCCCTTTCGTTCTTCCGTACACGGAGCAATTGCCCCAAGATGGAAATTATCGTACGCCGTTTGGATCGAGGACTTCGCGGATGGGCATCTCGTTGTTACCCACATCTTTGCGTTGCAATTGGGGGATTGCGGCCTGGGTGGCTGGGAAAAATAGTCGGCTAGCTGGGAGAACAGCCGGGTAGCGGAAGAGAGGTCCGGGTGGCTGGGGTCGCAGCGGAGCGAAGCCCCCGGCCGCCCCGCAACCCCATTTCAGCCGCGCCCCATCATTGCGGCGAAACGCCATGCAGCGCGGCTACTTGTCCGCCCTCGGCCGCAAGTGGTATACTCAACGCTTCGGCTCGCCGTTCTTCACCCGGCGCGGCGGCGGCGCTAAAAGATGCTCGGCCCCCTGGTCGATCCGCCGTGAGGGTGCTTTGTTCGCGGCGTTGCGGCCTCGGTTTGACTCGGGGGTGGTCGGTTTTCCAATTGAGTCGGGATACTGGATTTCGGAGCGTTCCGTGGGTGTAAAACAGACTGGAAAAGGTCGCAGGAAGGTCGGGAGCAAGAAACGGAGGATGCGGGCGAAGATTCGGCACCGCAAGAGGTGACGGTCCGCGCCGGCATTTGGGTCGCTTCCCGCTTTCGTTCGGGGGGGCGGTACCAAGTTTCCATGGGGGCCCCCGGCCGGCGGCTCACGGCGAAAAGGCGGGCGAGCCGTCCCGAATCTTTTCTCCGTGCGCGATCCTTCGCGTCGGCCTTGCGGGGATTGTCCTGCTCGATGCGGTCTCCGGTCTCATGCAAAACCGGACCGGCCGCGCTCGAGTTTTTCAGCCGCACCCCAAGCGTGAGGGCGGATCATGCCGGATCCCGCCGAGCCTTTCGACGTGACGCTCCTCGACCCGATCGCGGCGGCACCGGAACTGGAACGGCTCTTCCGGTTGTCAGGCGAGGTCTTGCTTTCGCGGCATCCTGCCTGGTTGGAGATTCTCCATGCGGCTCTGGGCCATCGGCCGATCTGCCTTGCCGTGTCGAAGGCAGTTCCTTCCGGGGTTGAGCCGGCGGATTGGTCTTCACCGTGGGCCGCGGTTCTCCCCTTGGCGCTGGTCCACGGACCGCTTTTCGGCCGATTCTTGGTCGGCCTGCCCTACGTCAATTACGGGGGGGCGTTGGGAGATCGGAAGGCGACGGCTCGGCTGATCGATCGCGCGGCGGCCTTGGCCGATTCCTTTGCGGTCCGCTATCTTGAATTGCGGCACGAAGAGGCGGTGGAGCACCCTGCGCTTTCTGCCCGGCTGACCAGCAAGGTTCACATGCGGCTGGAATTGCCCGGCTCCGCGGACGCCCTATGGAAGGCCTTTTCGCCCAAGGTTCGCAATCAGGTTCGCAAGGGAGAAAGGCTGGGGCTGACCGTGCACTGGGGCGGGGAACCGCTATTGCGGGAGTTTTACGCCGTCTTCTGCCGCAACATGCGCGACTTGGGGACGCCCGTCTATCCGCGGTCGCTCTTCGCCCGCATCTTGCAACGTTTCCCCGGCGAGGCCGAGCTGTGCGTGGTCCGTCGCGACGGTCGGGCGTTGGCCGGCGGCTTGCTGCTGCACGGGCGGGGAGTCACGGAGGTGCCCAGCGCCGCCTCGCTCCGCCCCTTCCATTGGACCAATGCCAACATGCTCCTGTATCGGCACCTGCTGTGCCGGGCGATCGAGCGGGGGCAGACGGTTTTCGACTTCGGGCGGAGCACCGTGGGCGGCCCCACGCACCGATTCAAGCGGCAATGGGGAGCCCGCGAGTTTCCCGCCGTTTGGCAGTACTACGTCCGCCGGGGCGAGATTTCCGACATGCGCCCGGAAGGGGGCAAGTACCGCCTTTTCATCGCGGCGTGGCGGCGGCTGCCTGTGTTCTTCACCCGGCTGATCGGCCCGTGGATCGTTCGGGGCATTCCCTGAGAGCGGGGGGCTTCCGCGGCTGCTCGGCGCGGCCCTTTGTGCTATCATTTCCCTGTGGGCGGGGACGTTGGGGGCGATTCCGCCGCGAACAAGACGCGCAGTGCGTCCCTGCGCGAACAAAATGTGCGGTGCGTCCCTCCGCGAGCAAGACGCGGTGCGTCCCTCCCGATCGGTTCGTCACCTCCCTTCCATAGGAGCCGACCACCGTGGCCGTGCTGTGCACCAAGGGTATCGTTTTGGCGGGCGGGGCGGGCACGCGGCTTCATCCTTTGACGCGGGCCGTCAGCAAGCAGCTCCTGCCGATTTACGACAAGCCCATGGTCTATTATCCCCTCTCCACGCTCATGCTGGCGGGGATTCGGGACATACTCCTCATTTCCACGCCCGAGGATATCGGCCTCTTCGAGCGCCTGTTGGGCGACGGTTCGCAACTCGGCGTTGCGATTCGTTATGCCGTGCAACCCAGGCCGGAGGGATTGGCCCAAGCGTTCATCATCGGGCGGGATTTCGTCGGCGGCGATCGCGTGGCGTTGGTGCTGGGGGACAACATCTTTTACGGGCAGGGATTCCAGGGGATGCTGATCCGCGCGGCGTCGCGAGCGGAAGGGGCCACGGTCTTCGCCTATCCCGTCCGTGATCCGCAGCGCTACGGCGTCGTGGAGCTGGATGCCGGAGGGCGGCCCGTGCGGATCGTCGAAAAGCCCAAGGACCCGCCCTCCAACTACGCCGTAACCGGCCTCTATTTTTACGACAAGCAGGTCGTGGAAATCGCCGCGAACCTCAAACCCAGCGCTCGCGGCGAATTGGAA
>JAAZNR010000908.1 GCA_012798155.1 Thermogutta sp.
ATATCCGGCCCCTTGAGCAGGACGTAACGCGGTCCGAATCGGGCCACGGCCTCGGCGGCGTGAACCATGCTTGGCTCGTCCAGAACGGTGATACCGGTCAAAGCCTCGGCTTCGTAGGCGTTGGGGGTTGCCAGCAATGCCCGCGGCAACAACCGGGTGCGGACGGCCTCCAACCCTTCGTCGTCGATGAGACGATCACGGCTCTTGCTTACCACGACCGGATCCACGACCAAGGGGAAGGCAAAATGGGCGGCCCTCTCCGCCACCAGGTTCACGATCTCCAAGCTTCCTAGAGCGCCGGTCTTGGCGGCTGCCGGAGGAATGTCCTCCAGCACGGCGTCCAACTCCGCCGCGACGAAATCGGCCGAGCAGGTCTGCACGTTCCGCACGCCGACAGTGTTCTGGACCGTCAGCAGCGTAACCACCGCCGTGCCAAAGACGTCGAACTGTTGAAACACCTTCAAATCGGCTTGAATCCCCGCACCGCCGGAAGGGTCCGATCCGGCGATCGTCATAGCCACGGGAATCATTCTTCGTCTCGCTTCGGGCTTCGATTCGGCTGCTTCCTCTCCCATTCTATCGCAGCGACTCTGTCGCAGCGACGGTTTCCTTGCCGCATGTCGCCGTAGGCGCTAGGATGAACTGATGCGACGCTCGATGATCGGTATCGACCGGGATTCCGCCAGTCCCGGGAGCGGCAAGACGGGGTACGTGCCGGCCGCTGTGGGGCGTTTCGCGGGATCCTCGCGCGGCGCGCGAAAGAGGTCGGGCCATGCTCAGCCGAAGTCCGCCGTTTCAGGACGACCGTTTGCCCCCTGCCGTATTGCTGTACGAGAGAAGGGGTTTGTGGCATCTCGCCCTCCGCGACTGGTGGTACCGATCGTTCGCACGCCGCGGTGATGCCCCGGCGCCCGTTTGGATGCGTTTCGGTCGCATGTCGGAGGCGAGGTCGCTGGCATCGCTCAGACCGGGGTCTTTCTTCATAATCGAGGTGATACCGGGCTGGGAAACAAAGGTCGCCGAGGAGATCGCGCATCTCCGGCGCTGGCATCCGCGGGCTAAGGTCGCCGCGGTATCACAACGGGCGAAGGAACTGGAAGTCTTTTTTCGAGAGATTGGAGCCGCGGCGGTGGCGGATCGCGTCGGTCATGCCGGACCGCTGGCGGCACTCATTTACAGCCATTTTCGATCACTGCCCGGGGATATGCTGAATCCTTGGGCCTTGGCTTGGGATTCCATCCCATGGCGCGAGTTTTCGAGTACGAAGGGGATGGAAGATTTCCGCCGGCAAGAACCAACGGCAATCAAGGGAGAAGAGACTGAATGACCGCAGCCACGCGTGAAGACGTGCTCAAGGCATTATCGGATTTCCGTGATCCCGAAACCGGGCGCGACGTGGTTCGCCTGAACCAGGTCCCCCAGGTGACGGTACAGGACGGGAAGGTAAACGTAACGCTGGGCTTGACCACGTTGTGCGCGCCGCTTTGGCCGGAATTGCGGGAGGAGGCCGAGAAGCTGCTGGTCGCGAGACTCCCGGCAGGGACCGAGGTGAGCGTCGAAATCGTTGAGCACCACCGGCCGGCCGAAAAGCTGGGGACCATCGGACTGACTGCGAAGGCCGTCGTTGCCGTAGGCTCGGGCAAAGGCGGCGTGGGCAAGAGCACCGTGGCGACGGCCCTTGCCTTGGGGCTGGCCAGGTCCGGCGCTCAAGTGGGCTTGATGGATGCCGACGTGTACGGTCCCAGCGTCCCCCACCTTCTCGGCACGACCGAACGTCCGTCGCTGTACGAAGGCAAGATTCAGCCCATCATCGTGGACGGCCTCCGCGTCATGTCGATGGGGTTCATCGTCCCCAAGGACGAGGCCGTCATTTGGCGAGGTCCCATGCTGCACGGAGCCGTGCAGCAGTTTCTCAAAGACACGGCCTGGGGCGAACTGGATTACTTGATCGTGGATATGCCGCCGGGAACCGGGGACGTCGCACTGAGTCTTTCGCAACTGCTGCCGGTGAGCGGCGCGATCGTGGTATGCACTCCGCAGGAATTGGCTCTGCTAGACGCCGTAAAGGCCGTGGCGATGTTCCGCAAGGTAAATATCGAAGTTCTCGGCATGGTGGAGAACATGAGCTGGTTCGTCTGCCCCAATTGCGGCTCCAAGCACGAAATCTTTGGGACGGGAGGCGCCAAGAAAAAGGCCCACGAATTGGGAGTTCCGTTCCTTGGGGAAATCCCGCTGAATGTATCCTTGCGGATTCAGGGAGACATCGGCCGACTTGCGGAGTGTTTCTCGGATCCCGTCAGCGCTCCGGCCATGGAAGAGATCTGCCGGAACTTGGTTCGGAATCTTGCGGCCAAGCGGCGTTCGGATCCGCAGTTGCCGTCGCTTTCGGTACTCGGCTAACTCGGCAAGCGGTTCAATCCATCCGATAGGGGGTCAAAAAAACGGCTCAGAAGCCGCCGGATTCGAGCACGTGATCGGCCGCCCTTTGCAGGCTGTGTGCAAAAAAAATGACGGTCGAGACCATGCGCCCGGCTTCCAGAACGTGATCGTGTCACTCTTGGGAGCCCCGGCGGTCGTGAAGCCGACCGGAAAGTCGGCAGCGGAGGTGCACGCGCTCATTCCAGTGCAATTCGCCCGGCGGGAGTCTCGGCTCGCAGTTCCGCGATCATGTCGCGTGTGGCGGCCTCGACGGCCTCCTGCCACCGCCCCGGCCCGAATCGCTCATACTCGCGCCGGCGGTAGGCGAAAATGATCG
>JAAZNR010000909.1 GCA_012798155.1 Thermogutta sp.
CCGCGGAAAGGTGCTTGCCGGGTGGCGTGGAAACGTACTTGCCGGGCCCCGTGGAAACGATTTGTCCCGGCTTCAAATCTTGATTTCAAAGCCCTTGCGGCTCTCGCGTGACAGGAAGGCATTGGCCTGGGGATCGCCTACGATCTCGCGTTTGACCGGATCCCAACGAACCTCGCGGCCCAGCCGCATCGCGATGTTGGACAGGTGGCAGATTTCCAGCATCCGGTTGTGCGACCACACGTCGGAGATGGGCTGCTTGCGGGATTGCATCGCCTCGATGAAATTGGCGCTGTGGTTCGCGCTGATCGGTCCCCCGTAAAGCTGCTCCAAGGCGTCTTCCGGCAAGGGGTTATCCTGGAGGTCTTCCACGGGCTTGCCGCTGATTCGGCCGCGGTTTACGAAGAAGCGGCCTTCGCCGCCCTCGAAGAGGATGCCGTTGTCGCCTTCGCTGGTGATCAGCAATTCCACGTCGTCCGGCATTTCAACGCGGATGTTGAAGCGCGTGGCCACGTTGTAGCGATCGCGGACGACGGGATAGCCGTCCTTGTATTCGCAAGCCAAGGCGTAGTCGAGCGGAGCGACCTTGCCGGGGCCGGTGTCGCTCGCGCCGATGGCCCAAACGGCGATGTCCACGTGATGGGCCCCCCAGTCGGTCAGTTTGCCGCCGGAATACTCGTGCCAATTGCGGAACGAATAGTGGCAATTGCTGTAGAGGGGCACGCCGCCCCCGTAGCCCGTACGCAGCTCCGGCAGCGCCCGGTACGGCACCTTCTCGGCGGGACCGAGCCAGAAGTCCCAATCCAGACCTTCCGGGACGGGGGCCTCGGGGATCGGCGGGGAGCCCTCCATGCCGTTGATGCCGCAGGTGATCTTCTTCACCTTGCCGATCCGCCCGTGCTTCACCAGGGCTACCGCCAATAGGAATCGCTTGTCGCATTCGGTCCGCTGCATGGTGCCGACCTGAAAGACGCGGCCGGTCTCCCGGACGACCTTCTCGATCAGCTTGCCTTCGTCGATGGTCAGGGTCAACGGCTTCTCGCAGTACACGTCTTTCCCGGCGTACATGGCTTCCACCGCGATTTTGGTATGCCAATGGTCGGGCGTGGCGATCATCACCGCGTCGATGTCTTTGCGGTCGAGGACTTCGCGATAGTCCTTGTAAGCGTCAGGCTTCTTGCCTTGCCGCTGCTCCGTCTTTTGCACGTTTTCGGCCAACACCTTGGCATCCACGTCCGCCAAGGCCGCGAAATCGGCGAACTTGAAGGTCTTCTGCGTGATCTCCCAGCCTTGATTGCGGAGCCCGATCGTGGCGAAGACCGGCCGCTCGTTGGCGGACTCGAACCCCTTCGCGTACCGTCGCGGCGAGAGAATCACTCCGGCGGCTCCCAAGGCGACCGTACCCTGCAAGAAACGACGACGTGACGTGCGGTTCATGGACATAATGCGGACTCTCCTTGAGCAATAAATGTTGCGACCTCGGCCGTCGAGACGTCCCAAACGGCGGCCCCAATGCAATGGCAACCCGCATCCCGGTTGGAATGCGTCACGATCGCGGATTGCTCCGCGCGGCGTGCTTAAGGGGCTTCCCCCGTCGTTGAGGCCAACCGCTAGTGCTTTGTCACAGCTAAAAATGGGGATTGCCGATAGGGCCGTTTTTGCGGAATCGGCCCGGACGTGCTCCCAAGGTCGCACGTCGGCTAATCCCAAAATCAAGCTGTGACAAAGAGCTAGTGTAACAAGGATTGGCGAGGGATTCACGGACCCGCGATCAGGCTCTCCGGGGCCGCCGGAATCGTCGCCCGAGCCTCGGTATCGGTCGGTCATAAGGATAAGGATACCGTCAACGGTCTTTGCCGCCCAGCGTGGACCGCTTGCGGAGCAGGTGATGGTAGTGTTGGGCGAAACGGTGGGCCTCATCGCGAACGTATTGCAACAGGCGGAGCGCGAAGGAATGCCGGCTCAACCGCAGCGGCTCCGCGGAGTCGGGCAAGTGGATTTCTTCTTCCCGTTTTGCCAGGGCCAGGACCGCGGCGGGGCGGCGTTGCATTTCACGGAGGACCGCCATCGCGGCGTGAAGTTGCCCTTTGCCCCCGTCGATCAAGAGCACGTCCGGCAACGGTTCCTCGCCGTCGTCTTGCAGTCGCCGGAAACGGCGGTGCACGACCTCGCGGATGGAGGCGTAGTCGTCCACGCCCTGCACGCTGCGGATGCGGAACCGCTTGTAGCCGGGCTTGAAGGGGAGGCCGTCGAGAAACTGCACGACGCCGGCTACGGTCTCGCTGCCGGCCAGGTGGGCGATGTCCATCCCCTCGATGACGCGCGGCGGGACGGGGAGCTTGAGCACCTTCTGCAAGCCGGCCAAGCCCTTGCGGGGATCCACGTGAAAGACCTCCGGCTGCACGTGTACGTCGAGCTTGCCGCGCTCCTCCAGCTTCTCGAGGTATTCGATTTCGTCGCGCAACTTGGCCGCTTCCTCGAAACGCAGGGCCGCGGCCGCCTCTTTCATCTCGCGGCGCATGTCGCGCAGCAGGTCGCGCTTATGCCCCTCCAAAAATCGTTGCAGGCGGCGAATCGACCGGCGGTACTCCTCCTTGCTGATCCGCAGGTTGCACGGCGCCGAGCATTGATGAATGGATGCCAGCAGGCACGGTCGAAACCACCGCCAACGCGGATCGTTTTCCTCGATGTCCAGGTTGCAGGTGCGAAACTGGAAGATCTTTTGCAGCACCTGGATCGCGCCCCGCAAGGCGCGGGGATTGGTAAACGGGCCGTACAGCTTGGTGCCTCGTTCCTGCGGTTCGCGGGTGAAAAGGACGCGGGGAAAGTCCTCGCGGATATGGATTTCCAGATAGGGAAAGGTCTTGTCGTCCTTCAGGTCGCGATTGAACTTCGGCTGGATGTCCTTGATCAGCCGGGCTTCCATCAGGACCGCATCGACTTCGCTCTCCGCCTCCAGATAGTCGATATCGCGGATTTCTCGGACGAGCTGCGAGGTGCGGGGATCGACCGCGGCGGCCTTGAGGAAATAGCTCCCCGCCCGATTGCGCAGGTCCTTGGCCTTGCCCACGTAAATTACCCGGCCGGCTTCGTCCTTCATCAGATAGACGCCCGGCTTGTGCGGAAAGCTCCGCACCTTCAGCGCGGCGGGCGGCAGTTCTTGGGGGGCTTCTCCGTCGGACATCGTGTTCCGTCCTTCCCGGCATCGGTCCTGTAATTATACGTCTGGACTTTTGCAAACTGCTCCCCTCTCCCTCTGAAAGAGGAGCAGTGGGTGATGGCTTGGTGAAGTTACGCAATCACGGCAAGCCGTTTTCGCGGCTAATTGCCCTCACCATAACCCTCTTCCAAGGCGGACGAGAACTTGTCACGACAATTTGCAAAAGTCCAGATACGTCTTGTGCCGAACCGCGGCCCGGCCGGCACAATTGCCTGTAGCCGTTCACGGGGACTGTCCCGATGCTTGGGGGGAAGCCGGCAAAGATGGGACTGCCGCCTTCGGGCGGGAATGGGCTGGTAACCGCCTTTTGGGCTTGTAACGGCCCAGGGCCGGCCAGGCGGGAATGAAAAGACGGAAACGCAAAGAACGCGGAGAACGCAGAGTTCGGGCTACCAATTTTTCGTTCTCCTTTTCTTCCTTCTCCGCGTCCTCTGCGTCCTCTGCGTTTCAAAAGCAGCCTCTGTGATTCCGCGTTCCGATGAGAGACCGGGCAGGGGGCTTGAGTGCAGCGGAAGAACTCGCCGCCGACATGAGCCGGTGGCGGAAGCGGCGCGAAGACCGGTGACTGGGGGCTTCGCTACGCTACGACCCCAGCCACCCGGCGGGCACAATCGCTTGAACCGCCGGCTTGCGGCGAATTATGATGATCGCATTCGTAGCGCTTGGATCACGGCGGGAGGGATTCCGCGCGGCAGGGATCACGTCACGAGGGATTCCGTGCCGCCGGTCCCATCCGAAACCGGTCTCCAGCGACCGAACGCATCTGACGACGAAGAGGATTTTGCCGTGAAAACGCCGAGCACTCGTGATCTTGCCCGTTCCGTTACGCTCCTGCAAATGGCATTACTCGCGGTTTGCGCGGCAATGGTCCCCCCCGCCAATGCGGCCGGCGACGCCGTGCGGGAGTACGTGCGGGTCAGTCCGCGCCACAGCCGATACTTCGAGCTGACCGACGGCAACCCGTACATGCCGATCGGCCTGAATCTCTGCGGCGCCCCGGCCGACGGTCTGCCGGGTCTGGAGAGGTGGTTCGCCAAGCTCTCCGCCGAGGGCGGCAATTTCGCACGCATCTGGTTGAGCAATCCGTTTTTCGACGTGGAGCATGTCCGCAGCGGCGAGTTCGACGAAGAGCGGGCGGAGCGCATCGACGCCTTGTTGGCCCTGGCGCGGAAATACGGAATTCGTCTGAAATTGTGTACGGAACACTTTCGGCACCTGGGCGAAGGCTCGCAAGCCTGGGCGGCCAAGCCCATGCACTTGAAAGCCAACGGCGGGCCGGCCCTGGATACCGCCGACTTCTTTCGCGGGGAAGCGGGACGCGCGGCCTACAAGCGCAAATTGGCGTGGTACGCCCACCGTTACGGCGACGATCCCAGCGTCTTCGGCTGGGAACTGTGGAACGAAATGGACGCCGTTCGAGTCGATGTCTGGGAACCGTGGTCGGCGGAAATGCTCCCCGAGCTGCATCGACTCTTTCCCAAAAACTTGGCCATGCAGAGCTTAGGGAGCTACGATCACGAGAATAAACGCGAAAGATATCGCCGTCTCTGCCTCTTGCCGGGCAACGACGTGCTGCAAGTCCATCGCTATCTGGATCTCGGAGCAGCCTGGGAAGTGTGCCACGGTCCGGTGGCCGTCTTGGCCGCCGAAGCCGTCCGCGATCTCCGCGCCTTCGGGGTCGAAAAGCCGGTCCTGTTGGCGGAGAGCGGGGCCGTGGAACCGTCCCACACCGGTCCCTTCAAACTGTACGCCGAGGACCGGGACGGCATCATTCTCCACGACGTGCTGTTTGCCCCGTTTTTTGCGGGAGCGGCCGGGCCGGGCCACATCTGGCACTGGGACGTGTACGTGGACCGCAACGATTTGTGGTGGCAATTCGGCCGCTTCAACCGTGCCGTTCGCAACGTCGATCCGATCACCGAGGGCTTCCAGCCGTTCGAGCTTCCGCATCCCCGCTTGCTGGTCTTGGGGCTGAAAGGCCGCCGGCTGACGCTCCTCTGGTGCCGGGATCGGGAGAATACCTGGCGCTCGGAATTGGCGGAAAAGCGCCCGCCGCAAACGATCCGCGATGCTGAGTTGGACCTGGCCCCGGTGGGAGTGCCGGGTGGGCCGGGCGTCGTCCGCTTTTACGACCCTTGGACCGACCGCGAGAGCGAACCCGCACCTTGCGGCGCCGCTCTTGCGCTGCCGGAATTTCGCCGCTCGCTTGTGGTACGCATCGAGGGAGGCGGCGGCTAGCCGATGCGGCGGGTAGCGGCGTACGGCAGCGGCCGACGAATGCAAGGCTTGCGACCCTCGGTCGCCCGAGAATGGGGGCCGGCGGGCAAGACGTGGCGTCACAGTCCGCATTACCGGTCCCGCAACCCCGCTGCGAGCGGGGCCGCGTCTGGCGATTCGGGGCGAAACAGGGTATCATAAAGCCTGGGTGTCCCGGCCCATCGCCGGGGTGGGGGGTGCTGCCTCATCCGCGATGGGAGCCTTCTTTTTTCGAGGGGACTGCGATGGCGCGAAGAGTTCTGGATCGCAAGGCGTTGCGCGAACAGGCGGAGGCGGCGGAAAAAGGCGAGAAGTCGTCGGGCGAGGGCGGCGAAGAAAAGGAAGCCGTAAAGAAGCCCGCCGCCAAAACTCCCCGAAAGAGTCGAGCCAAGGTGGCCAAGACGTACAAGTTGGTGGCCGTGTGGGGGGTCTTCAATCAGACCATGGTTCAGGTTCAAACTTTCGACTATTCCCGCCGGGCCGACGCCGAAAAGGCGGCCAAAGAGCTGACCGAAAGCAAAAAGGTGCCGCATTTCGTGCAGCTCGTCAAGCAACAGGTGGAAGTGGAGTCTTGAAGCGGCCGGTCGGTCGGCGGGTCGCGGTCGCGCCGCGACAATTGCCCGAGGAACGTCCCGCGACAAGTCCCCGAGGAAGTGGCCGTCAGGTCGGCCCGACCCGGCGGATGCCGCCGGGAAGCCCGTTTTTCGGCACGCGATGAACATGCCGATCGACCCGTGAAAGACACAGCGGCAGCGAGGGTCCCCATGAACATGATGCAAAGATCGCGATGGATCGTCTTCCTCATGGCGGCGGTGGGGCTTTGGGTGCCGGCGACGGGCGGCTGTTCGAAGTCCGCGCAGGAGAAGCCGGAGGCCGCCGCCGGCCCTTCCGTTCCCGATCTCGCGCAACCCGACATGCCGCCGCTCGGCGACTACTTGCCGCTGCTGGACGAGGGCCGATTGGAAATGGCCCCCCCGAAGGCATGGGCGGTGGCGCCTCGCAGCCCCAAGTTCATCGTTCGCTTTCAAAGCGATCCCTCGGCCCCGTATCCCTCCGTCGTGGTGACGGCCGAGGACTGCGAACAGTTTCGCGACGTGACGGAAAAGAACATCAGTCAATATTTGAAATTCATCGCCGCTGAGATGGAGGCTGCCGGGCGGAGCGGGACGGTCCGGCCGGGTCGTATCGGGCAAATGGTCGGGGTCGTCTATCAACGCCGGGTCAAGGTCAAAGACAGCATGGGTACCATCTTGGACCAGCTCTATTTCGACACGGTCCGCGGCGGGCGGCGA
>JAAZNR010000910.1 GCA_012798155.1 Thermogutta sp.
CCGCCGGCGGCGCCCGGGCCGGGGCCGGCGTGCTTGGCGGCGGCGGTCGGCACGGCGGCGGGCGGCCCGGAAGACGCCGGTTCGGCCCCGCTCGCTTCGGTCCCGGGGGCGGGCGGCAGGGAAGCCCACGGCGCGTCGGCCTCGAACGCCTCCGCCGAATCGAAGACCCCCGATTGATCCAGCAGCTCCAAGTAGGCCGGGGACTCCCCGCGGCGGTAGAAGTCCTGATTTTGGATCAGGGAGTAATTCTCCAGCAGCCATTGATTGGGGTTGGTCCAGAGGGCGGAGGCGGTCAGGAATCCGGCCGCGGCCAAGAGGGCCGCCGCCAAGCCGCCGAAGACCCATTCCAGGGTCGCCCGGCGCGGGGCCTCCCGGCGAACCTGTTCGGCCTCGTTCCGGGCCGAGGCGGCCACCAACTCGATCGTCGTCCGCGTGAACTCCTCGTCCACGCTCGGACGCGCCAAGGCGTCCAACCAATCCCAGGTCTTGGCCAGGTAGTCCAGCTCCCGGCGGAGTTGCGGATCGCGCGCGATCCGCTCCTCGATCCGCGCGGTCTCGTCGGGGGAGAGTTCCCCGTCGAGATAGGCGACGAGTTCCTCCCGCAGCTCTTCCAGCCGCGACGGATCGTCGTTGTGCGTCACCGAGTCGCTCATGGCTTGAAAACGGTCCTCACCCTCGCCTCGCAGCCGGCGAGAACGCCCTTCTCGCCGCGTTGCCGCGGGCCGGCGCGGCGCGGTTCAACCCGGCCGTCAATCTTCGCCTTTCGGCGTTTCCGCGTGTCCTCCGGAGTCGTCCGCGTCAGGGCTCCAATCCATCGTCGATTCCGCGCCCGCCAGGGAGATCGGCATCTTGCCGGTCTCGATGTAGGGCTGCAAAATGTCTTTCAGCCGTACTCGGGCACGGGAGAGCAGGGACTTGACGGCCTTGGGCGACATGTCCATGGCCGCCGCGATGTCGGCGTAGCTCATCCCCTCGAACTTGCACAGCAGGATCGCCAGCCGTTGGCGTTCGTTGAGCGATTCCAGGGCCAGGCGGAGGATGTCGCGCATCTCCAGCTTGTCGAGCCGGCGGGCGGGCATCTGCCCGCTGGAGACCTGCACGGCATCCGCCAAAGCCTCGTGGAATTGGGAGCCGTCCGGCCGAAAATCGGTGGACATCTCGCGCCGCCGCGAGCGATTGCGTAACTGGTTCAACGCCAGGTTATTGACGATCTTGAACAGCCAGGTGGCGAATTTCGCGTTGGGCTGATAGGTGTTTCGGGCGCGATAGACGCGGAGGAAGACCTCTTGGGCCAGATCCTCGGCCTGGTGGCGATCCCCCAGCAAGTTCTCCAAAACGGCCAGCACCCGCGCCTGGTAGCGCTGGACCAGCTCTTCGAAGGCGGCCGCGTTCCCCGAACGCACCTCCAACATGAGGCGCACGTCCGGATCGCGGAGGGCCGACCGTTGGATGGAGGATTCGCTGACAGCCAAAGCGGTTCCCCGTCGCGTGGGCCTGCCACGGCAAAGGCAAGACGGAACCGTCCCCCGATCACGAAGATTCCCTTCATGCGAGACGATCTTTTTTTACTGTACTCCATCCGCCCGTCTCCAGCCAGCGCCGAACAGGGCAGGCGGCAGGCGCCGCCGGCTCGGAGCCGCGCAATGAAAAACGCGCCGGGCGGGTGGTTGGGGTCGTAGCGGAGCGAAGCCCCCGGTCACCCAGCGCCTATGCACCGTTTCCGTCGCCGGCTCGGGAAGGCGTCCCGCGGAAGGCCTCGGCGCGACCGCGTAGCACGGTCCGCTCGGCCGGTCGCCGCGGCTCATCAGAAGAATAAACCGCCGGGCGAGGCGGAAGTTTCTCTCCGCGCTCCGGCTCGCGCCGGCGCCTTGTGGCTTCCCGAGCCGCCGGCGTGAGCCGGTGCTTGGGTGCAGTCGATCGTGGGATCAGTCCCCCGCACTGCCGGACAAGCCGGCAGTGGCACCCATGCGACTGGGGGCTGCGCTCCGCTACGACCCCAGCCACCCGGCCGCTACGAACCCTCGCATCTTGCCGCGACGGCCCCGGCCACCCCGATGTCGCCCCAACATCCCGGATGTTTTCCCAGCCACCCGGATGTTTCGCCGGCCACCCCGATATTTCCCCAGCCTCCCCCGATGTTTCCCCAACCTCGCCGATATTTCGCCGGCCACCCGGCCGCTGGGGGCCGCGCTTGCCTCCGACCCCGCCTGGCCGCCCTTCACGGCGAACCCCGTCCGGAGGCCGCTTGTCCCGAGGGAAATCGAGGGGTAACATAACGGTTTCAGCCTGTCAGGAGTCCGCAATGCGCCATATTCTATCGGCTCTCGTGCAAAACGTGCCGGGCGTGCTGTCCCACATCTCGGGGATGTTGGCCTCGCGGGGCTACAACATCGACAGCCTGGCCGTGGGGGAAACCGAGGATCCACGCCTGTCTCGCATGACCTTCGTCGTGATGGGGGACGACAAGGTCCTGGAGCAGGTCCGCAAACAACTGGAAAAGATCGTCACCGTGGTACGCGTGGACGACATCAGTTCCCGGGACTACGTGGAGCGGGATTTGATGCTGATCAAGGTGGCGGCCCCGTCCGGGCGGCGGAGCGAAATCCGCGAGATGGTCGAGGTCTTCCGCGGACGCATCGTGGATATCTCCCACGACAGCATGATCATCGAAATCGCGGGGCAGGAAAAGAAGGTCGAATCGTTCATCGAGCTGATGCGGCCGTACGGGATTCTGGAGTTGTGCCGGACCGGCCGCATCGCCATGGTCCGCGGCTCCGAGTCGCTCAAGCCGCAGCCGGAGGAAGATGCCGCCCAGGCCGCTCCCGTCGCCGCCCCATAGCCGGGCGCGGGAAAGTTCGGCGTGCCCCGGCCCGGTCCGCGACAGGCGCGGAAGCAGATTCAGTTTTGACAGCCGTTCCCTCAGCCAGAAAGGAAAATTGCCATGCCGGCCAAGGTGTATTACGATCAGGACGCCGATTTGTCGCTGTTGAAAGGCAAGACGGTCGCCATCGTGGGCTACGGATCGCAGGGTCACGCCCACGCCCAAAACCTGCGCGATAGCGGCGTGCAGGTGATCGTGGCCGAGCTGCCCGGCAGCGCCAACTACAAGCTGGCCGTCGAGCACGGTTTTCAGCCGGTTTCGACGGAAGAGGCCGCCCGCAAGGCCGACTTGCTCACGCTGCTCGCCCCGGACGAACTCCAGCCCGACATCTTCCGCAGCCAGATTCGCCCGCACCTCAAGCCCGGCAACATCCTCGTCTGCGCGCACGGCTTCAACGTTCATTACGGCCAATTCGATATGCCGGAGGGGGTGGCGGCGATCTTGGTGGCGCCCAAGGGTCCCGGCCACCTGGTCCGCTCCGAGTTCGTCAAGGGCGGCGGCGTCCCCTGCCTGGTGGGCGTCGGCCCCGGCGCCAAGGACGACACGCTCAAGATCGCCCTGGCCTACGCCAAGGGGATCGGCGGGACCCGGGCGGGCGTCATCCAAACCACCTTCGCCGAGGAGACCGAGACTGATCTCTTCGGCGAGCAGGTCGTCCTCTGCGGCGGCGTCAGCGAGCTGATCTGCGCGGCCTTCGAGACCCTCGTCGAAGCCGGCTATCAACCCGAGTTGGCCTACTTCGAATGCATGCACGAGCTGAAATTGATCGTGGACCTCATGTACCAGGGCGGCCTCAGCTACATGCGGTACAGTATTTCCAACACGGCCGAGTACGGCGACTACACGCGCGGGCCGCGGATCATCACCGAGCAGACCCGCGCCGAAATGAAGAAGATTCTGAAGGAAATCCAGAGCGGCCTGTTCGCCAAGGAATGGATTCTGGAAAACAAGGCCGCCGCCCCGCAGTTCAAGGCCCTCCGCCGCCGCGCCCGCGAGCACCAAGTCGAGCAGGTCGGCAAGGCCCTCCGCAAGATGATGAGCTGGATCGAGGCCAAAGAGGTCTGACCGGCCGGCCCGCGCCGCCGCGCAGCCCCCGGATGCACGGCCTCGCAGTGCTTCCACCGCCGGCTCACGCCGGCGGCTCATGGAACTGATGCAAAACGCAAACGTGATGCGCAACGCGCAAGCGGGAGCCCCTAGCAGCCGGGTGGCTGGGGAAAAACGCCGGGTGGCTGGGGTCGTAGCGAAGTGCAGCCCCCAGCCGGCCACGACAGAGCGTGGCCCGCAGGCAGGCCGGGTGGCTGGGGTCGTAGTGAAGCGCAGCCCCCAGACGGGAATGACGCTTGGGTGGGGTGGCTGGGGAAAAACGCCGGCTGGGTGGCTGGGGTCGTAGCGGAGCGAAGCCCCCAGACGGCCGTCTTCGCGGTGCCACCCCGCCGGGTTGCACCGCCGGCTCGCGGGTGCGGCCCGGTCAACGGTAATCCGTCGCCGCCTTGCCGCTGATGTACTCCCGCCACCCGTCCAGATGCTCTTTGGGCAGACCGGTCTCGCGGCTGAATTCCCCGCTGACCTCGGCCGAGGTGTCCGGCACGGCGACCTTGACCCGCAGCCGCCCGTTGGCCTCGTAATGAAACACGACGTCCACGGGCGATTTGGCGGGCAAATTGGGGGGAAGGTCCGCCACGGTGAGTCGGCCGATCGCGGAACAGTCCTCGGGAAAGGTGCTTTCGCCCTCCACGATTTCGACCAGGATCGACCGCTGCCCGGCCTGGGACGTGCGGAACCGCCGCTTGGCGGAGACGGGGAGCCGGGTATTGCGGGGGATCACCGCGCCCACGCGGCGACGATTGGTGAGCGGGTCGCGGCCCACCACGCCCAGGCTGTGGGAATTGACGTTGCGGATGCGAAAGGCGGTGGGATTTCCGCGGGCCTTGTCGATCCGCCGCTTGGCGTGCAGGGCGGCGCCCCAGGCCACGGCCTCGTCCGCCGCCACCACGGACTCCGGCTCCTTCCCCGACAGTTCCCGCAGCATCGTCCGGACCATCGGCATCCGGCTCGAGCCGCCCACCAGCAGCACACGGTCGATCTCCTGCCAGTGCAGGCCGGCGGCCTTGAGCGCCTGGACGGTGGTAAAGCGGGTGCGGTCTACGAGGTCCTTGGTGGCCTCCTCGAAGGCGGAGCGAAGCAGCTCGATCTCGGCCGACTTCCCCTGATATTCGAACGGCACCAGCACGCGTTGCCGCGCGGAGAGGCTGCGCTTGGCCTCTTCGCATTCCCGCCACAGTTTGCCCCAGCCGCGGGGGTCCTCGCGGGGATCGATGCCGTGGCGGCGGATGAAGGCCTCGGCCGCCAGATCGACCAACCGCTGATCCCAGTCCCAGCCGCCCAGCCGCACGTCGCCGTCGATGGCCAGCGTGATGTACTCGCGGCCGCGGATTTCCATCACGGTCACGTCGAACGTGCCGCCCCCCAGGTCGTAAACCAGGAGACGTTGCGGGCGATCGCGGGGTCCCGGCCGGTCCAAGTAGCCGGATTCGTAGGCGGAGGCCAGGGCCGCCGCCACCGGCTCGTTGATGATGTCGATGACCTCCAGCCCCGCCATGTAGCCCGCGTCTTGCGTCGCCTTGCGGCGGACTTCGTCGAAATAGGCGGGCACGGTGATGACCACGTGGGAAAAGTCGCCCAGTTGCCCGGCCGCGTCCCGGCGGAGCTTGTTCAGGATGAAGGCCTCGATCACCTCCGGCGGATAGCGTTTGCCTTGCAAGACCTTGTGATAGATGGGGTAGCCCACGTCCCGCTTGGAGCACTCCGCCGCCTGGTCGGGGTCGAGGGAAAAGGCCTTGACGGCCTCGCGTCCCACCACCGCTTCCTCGCCGTCGAAGAAGACCACGCTGGGGGTGAGGCGCTCGCCCTCGGCGTTGGGGATCGTCTCCGGCCGCCCCTGGGCGTCGATCCAGGCGATCACCGAAAAGGTCGTCCCGAGGTCGATCCCGACCGCCGGGATGGCGCGTTCATGGTCGATCATTCAGGCCTCTTGCTTGCGTTCCGAAGACTGTCGCCGCGGCAAGACGCGCCGCCTCGGCGAGGGCCGGCTCCGAGGGGGGAAACCCGGTCGGGGAACGTCGTCGCCGGACAACGCAACATGCCCCCTTTCCACGCCTCGTTCCGAACATCTGTCATTCTTGAGTATAGATTCCGGGCAACGCGGTTTGAACGCGCCGCCCCTTCGGCGGAGGCTGCGCCGCCTCGGGCTGACGCCCGCGGCTCGCAGCCGGCGCGTTGCGTATTACGTTTTCGCTCTGCGTAAGTTTCACGAGCCGCCGGGGCAAGCCGGTGGTGGAACCCAACCTGAGCCGCCGGCCCGGTTCGCACGCAAATAACCCCTGCTACAACCTGCTACAATAAGGGGCGGTTGCCGGCGAGCTTTTGCGTCGTCGCGGTGACCGGTGGTGAAAGGGCACGGCGGCGACCCGCGGCGCGGAAGTCGTCCCTGCCCCCGTGATCGCGAAGAGGCGCGCGTGCCGGTGATCCGCATTTTGGCCCTGCTCTTGATCGTCCCCTTCGTGGAGCTGGTCCTGCTCCTCTGGCTGGCGGATCGCATCGGCTGGTTGGCGACGGTGGGAATCATCGTGGGCACCGCGCTGTTGGGGGCGTTCGAGCTGCGCCGCGAGGGCCTCCGTTGTTGGCGGCGTTTCGAGGAAACCGTCCACCGCGGCGAGTTGCCCGCCGAGCCGCTTCTCGATGCCTTGCTGATCCTCATCGCCGGGGCGCTCTTGCTGACGCCGGGAGTGATTACCGATATGGTGGGGTTTGCGCTGCTTTTCCCACCCGGCCGGGCGTGGATTCGGGCCTATCTCCGCCGTCGCCTGGCCCGGTATTTGCACGTCCCGGCGGACGGAATGTCCTTTTCCTCCGCCGAGCCGTTCGACCCGTTCCACGCCGGCCCGGACGGCCCGGGGCGGCGATCGGGTGCCCAAGACCATGTGATCGACGTAGAATTCAAACATACGGACTGAGCCGCCGCGCCCGTCCCACCGGCGGACGCGCCGCGAGTTCCCGCCTCATGACGATCGATCCCGAATCCGCGAGGGCATGTCATGTCAACGCCCGTCATTGAAGAAGCGCATCCTTTTATCCCTTACCGCCAATTGTCGGCCGAGGAGCTGACCGCCCGCATCCGGCGCGTGAAGCACGAACTGGGCGAACGCCTGCTGATCCTGGGCCATCACTATCAGCGCGACGAAGTGGTGGAACTGGCGGACTTGCGGGGCGACAGCTACCGCCTCAGCGCCCTGGCGGCCGCCGACGAGACGTGCCGCGCGATCGTCTTTTGCGGCGTGCACTTCATGGCCGAGACGGCGGACATCCTCGCCAATCGACCCGAACGACTGGCCCGGCGGGACGGCGAATTCATCCCCGTCGTCTTGCCGGACCTTGCCGCCGGCTGCTCCATGGCCGACATGGCCGAGATCGACCAGGTCGAGGATTGTTGGCGCCAATTGTCGGAAGTCACGTCGCCGGAAAAGATCGTGCCGGTGACCTACGTCAACTCCTCGGCGGCGATCAAGGCCTTTTGCGGGCGGCACGGGGGCATCGTCTGCACGTCCGCCAATGCCGACGCGGCCTTGCACTGGGCCTTGGCCCGCGGCGAGAAGGTCCTCTTCCTGCCCGATCAGCACCTGGGACGGAACACGGCCTTGAGGATGGGCATTCCCCTGGATGAAATGCAGGTCTGGGACCCGCATGAGCCGGAATGGGGCGGCGGCGACCCGGATGCCCTGGGCCGCGCCAGGATCGTCCTCTGGAAGGGCCATTGCAGCGTCCATCAGATGTTCCTGCCGGAACATGTGGACTACTTCCGGCGGCAATACCCCGGCATCAAGATCCTCGTCCACCCCGAGTGCATGATGGAGGTCGTGGCCCAGGCGGACGAGGTGGGATCGACGGGCAAGATCATCCGGCTGGTCAAGGAGGCCGCCCCGGGGACCCGCTGGGCCGTCGGCACGGAATTGCACCTGGTCCATCGCCTGAAAAAAGAGCACCCCGAACAGGAAATCTACTTCCTCTCGCCCGTCGTCTGCATGTGCGCCACGATGTACCGCATCGACCTGCCGCACCTGTGTTGGGCGCTGGAGAACCTGGCCTCGGGCAGGCCGGTGAACGTGATTCGGGTGGACGAGGCCGCGGCCGCCGACGCACTGGTGGCCCTGGAACGGATGCTGGAACTTCCCGGCGGCGGGTGAGGGCCGAGCCGTCGCGGCCGCTGATTTTGCGTGCATGATGTTGGAGTTGCGTTGATCTCGGCCACGACGGAGCGCGTCCCTCCGGGGGCGGCGCGATGCGGCTGGGTGGCTGGGGTCGTAGCAGAGCGAAGCCCCCAGTCGCATGTCTTCGCGGCGCGTCGCTCCCGGGACGGCGATTGGGCGCGATGTTCTCCCGGATTAAGGGGATGCGGTTCAGCGACGGGGCCGCAATCGCCCGACGCTCGATTCGTAATACCGCCGCCGCCGCGACTCTCCCGCCGGATCGGCCTTTTCGTTTCGGGCCTGCAAATCGCGCAAATTGGCCTGGCAGAAGCGGCAACCCACGGCGTGCAGATGGATTTCCATATACCGTCGGGCGGCCTCGTCGAGCGTGCCCAGCAGGTAGGCCGCCCACTCGCGGCGGTCGGGGCAGCTCGCCCGGCGACGCCGCCAAATCTCGCTCAGGGTGTGGACGCCGGAGTCGCGCCGGGCATTGATCGCCGACAATTGCTCCAGCAAGGCGGGATCGCGACGAAGCCGCTTTTCGATCTCGGCCATTTCCTCGGCGGGCAAGGCCTCGTCCAGGTAGGCTTCCAGGTCGGGTTGTCGCAAGGTTCGTTTCATGGCCGATCGCCGAGGTCGCGGGTCGTCGGGCGAAGGGTCAATCCGCCGCGTGCAGTTCGGGAAACAGCTCTTCCGGCAGGTTTTGGCGGCGGATCGCCGCCCGCAGCCGATTCAGGAAATCGAACTTCCAGTTGGCCACCTTCTGTTCGTCCACGCCCAATAGTTGGGCCGTTTCGTTGTTGGGCCGACCGCGGAGGAACAGCAGCTCCAGGCAGGCCGCGCGGAGCCATTCGCCGCCTTGTTTGAGCCGGGTCATCTGCTCCTGCACGGCGGCGGCCAGGGCCTCCTCCTCGATGCCGCGGCGCTCGCGGCTGCCCATCACGGTGCTGGGACCCCGGCCGGCCCCCGGCGGCTCCCACGGCGAACTGTTCGAGCCTAGCCCGGACAGCGGCACGGCCGGGCGACGCCCCACGCGGCGGAGGTGGTCCGTCAGCTTGTGGGCGGCGATGGAAAACAGCCAGCTCTCCAGGGAGCGCTTGCCGTCGTAGTTGGGCAAGCTGTTGAGAAAGCCCAAAAAGGACTCTTGCACGAGGTCCTCGGCGGTCATGCGGTCGCCCACCCGCGACTCGACGAAGGCCAGCAGCCGGCCTTCGTAGCGCCGGATCAGCTCGGCCCAGGCGTCGGCGTCGCCTTCGCGAATGCGTCGAATGAGCAGCGGTTCATCCCGAGCGGCCGCGGTCATGTAGACCCCCTCGAATCCCGATCCGGCAGGCATTTGGCGCCCTGCGATGGGAGCGGATCGCCGCCTCCCCTTTTTCTTCATTGTGACCGGAAAGGGCTTGCGATTCCACGGCCGCTTCGGGGAGATGCCCGGCCGGGGAAACATCGGGGCGGCTGGGGTCGGAGCGGCCGGGTGACCGGGGTCGCATGGGTGCCACGGCCGGCTTGTCCGGCAGTGCGGGCGGCTCCCAATCGCGGTTGTCTTAAACCGCTTGACACGTTGCGAAGCCTGCCGGGCGCATGCGCGGGTTAGACGCAACCTTCCAGAAAACACCCCTGTGCCGCTACACCGTGTGCCATTACAGGAGTTTCGCCAACTCATCGCCGCTCATCTCGCAGTCGCGCAAAATCTTTGACATCAATCCCGGGCCGATGGTTTCTCCACGGTGAACGGGAACCACGGTGCGCCGTCCGTCGGGGTGCTGCAACAGGTGATGACTGCCTTTGACACGGGCGACTTCAAAACCGGCCTTGCGCAAGGCAGCGATGAGATCTGCTCCTTTGGCGCGCGGCAGCTTGGTCATGCGTCAACCCAAACCCGTTGAACGCCGATGAATTCCGGGGGTGAGACGGTTTTCCCTTCAACTTCCAGGCACAATTCAATGGCTTCTCGAATACGTTTCATCAAGGTGTCCAACGACCTGGCTTGGGTATGGCAGCCGCGGAGTTCAGGGACGCTGGCCACATAGTAGCCTTCCGCGTCGCGTTCAATGATCACGCTAAAGGCTCTTGGCATTTTCATGGGTTTGTGCTCCATTCGCTCGATGCGATGGCAAGGGCTGCTCCCCGCGATTCGGCTCGCCGGGGGCGGCCTCGCCGTGCCTCCCGCATTGGTAGCCTGCGCCACAGGGCCGCCATTCGATGCAGCGCCCTTGTTCGGCGCGGCTCTGCTTGCAACAACCCGCCGCCGCAAGGGAGGCTTGTAAGCAAGTCGAATTGGCATGAGAAACCCGGCCGCCGCAAACCGGCCGAATGCCGTCACGCCGAGCGGGGTCGCGTCCGGCTCCTGCCTCACTTTACCCTTCACGAAATCGTCGATCAATCCGAGGGGAAAAGCGGAAAAGCGAGCAATGAGGACGCGGCGAATCCCGCCCGTGTGACCACAAGCAACCATCCCAACCGGTTTTGAAGGCGGTAAAGCTGCTCACATCGAGTGCCCTGGCACATCCGCCCGACCTGCCCTGTGTCACGAATTCGAGGGGTCGGGGATTATCCGGGGCCGGAGCGGCCGGGTGACCGGGGTCGCATGGGTACCACGGCCGGCTTGTCCGGCAGTGCCGGGTGGCTGGGGTCGTAGCGAAGCGAAGCCCCCA
>JAAZNR010000911.1 GCA_012798155.1 Thermogutta sp.
CCGAAGAGGGGAGCAGATCGCCGACCTCGATCTTCGTGCCGCGGCCGAACACCTCCGCGATCTCCGCCAGCCCGTGCTCATCCACGTACTCCTGAAACACGTCGCGAATGGCTTCGGCAAGGATGGCGTCGAGGACCTGCTTTTCGGTCATCTGGTGGCCGGCCATCAAATCCAACTCCAATTTGCCCAGGGCGGAGGAGGAAAGATGCGCCAGGTCGCTGATTCGCGGCACGGCCGGCTTTTCTCCCAGCACCACGCCGCGCCGCCGGGCCGAGGCTACCATCGTGCGGTAGTTGGCGATGCTCAGCCGAGCGCTCACGCCCGACTGGTGATCGACGTATTTGGAACGCCGCGCCGCCATGCTGATCTGCTCGATGATCTCCTTCATGAAATAGGGGACGACCACAGGGTACTCGCCGTCCAACGGAATGTCGGCCTCCTGCTCCGTGATCGCCGCGGCGGAATGGCGATCCAGCGGATAGTGCGTGAGAATCACGGAGCCGATGCGGTCCTTGAGCTGCGGGATGACCTTACCGCTGCGGTTGTACGTGGCCGGATTGGCCGAAAAGAGGATCAGCACGTCCAAATCGAATCGCACGGGATAGCCGCGTATCTGTACGTCGCGCTCCTCGAGAATGTTGAACAGGCCGACCTGGACCAGTTCATCCAGTTCCGGGAGTTCGTTCATGGCGAAGATGCCGCGGTGCATGCGCGGAATCAGGCCGAAGTACAGCGCCTCTTCCGCCGAGAGGCTCACGCCCCCCGCCAAACGCGCAGGGTCGATTTCGCCGATGATGTCGGCGAATTTGGTGCCGGGAGCCAATCGCTCGGCGTAGCGCCGATCTCGCGGCCACCACGCGATGGGCACCTCGTCTTCCGGCGTCTCCGCGAGAAACTGCTTCCCCTTGGCCGTGATCGGGCGATACGGGTCTTCGTGGACGGGGACGTCCGGGATGTCCAGGTAGGGGATTTCTTCGTCCAGAAACCGCGACAAGAGACGCATCAAGCGGCTCTTGGCTTGGCCCTTCTCCCCCAAGAACAGCATGTCGTGCCCCGCCAAAACGGCGAGGCTGATTTCCGGGATCACGGTGTCGTCGTAACCGACGATCCCGGGGAATAGATCGTCACCGTCGGCCAGCGCGCGGATGAAATTGTCCCGCAATTCCTGCTTGACGCTCTTGGACTTCCAGCCGCTTTCTCGCAATTCCTTGAGAGTGCGCGGTTTCACTGCCGCTACGGGCATAGGGCCGCTCCCTGTGTGCTCATGAATCACCGCCCCGGATCGGCCGCCGGGCGGCCTTAGCCGCGCGGACTCGCACGCCGAACCGTTCGCTTTCATTCTAGCGCGGCGAAAGACCCAGCCAAGGGTCAACCGGATGGAACTCCGCTGCCGGCGATGGGAAAGGCAACGCCGGCCTGCGATAGGAAGGCGGCCTTTTTCGATCCGGCACCTCGGCCGCTTCAATCCGGCACCACGGCCACGGCCCGAATCGGCGAGCCGTCCAGACCGATGAAATTGAGGGGAAAACCTATGAAAGTGAACTCTCTCGGCAACTGGTGCAAGTTGGTCAAGGCCTCGACGATTACGATCTCGGTCCCCGGCCCGAGCAGCGTAAGGTGACATTCCTTGCCCGCGATTTTGCTGGGCGTGGGCATATCCATGCCGAGAAGGGCGATACGCTTGGCGGCAATCCATTCCGCGGCGTCCGCCGTCAGCGAAGGGAGATCGGTGAAATACTCGGGGCGGCCGAATCGGGAATACCAGCCGGTCCGCAGAATGACACGCCCCCCGGCCGCGAAGGCCGATTCGTGCTGAGCCAACATCGGCGGCGAGATCGGCGTCTTGGGCGGAAGTTCGCCCCCCGGCGCGAGGTCCACCAATACGGCCGGGCCGTAGAACGCATGCAGAGGGATTTGGTCCAGCCGTCGCCCTTCCTGGAGGAAGTGCCACGGGGCGTCCAAATGCGTGCCCTGGTGGGTCCCGATCGAAATCACCGAGACATTGCAGCCCCCCGCGGCAAGTGTGCGATAGGGCTGAATCCGCAGCGGAGGGTCTTTCGGATAACTGGGGCCGCCGTCCGTTAAAGGTAGCGAAAGGTCGACGAGTCGCGGCATGTTCGGTTCCTTGCAACTTCGGGAAATTCGATTCCAACGGCTGATGGGGCGTAACGGACACTCCTGCCGCCCGCTCCGACTTCGTAACGCGCACCCAGATTCACGGAGCGGAACGCAGCCTTTCTTCCGACGTAGCCGTTCACGCGCGTGCCCGGTGTGGCATCGGAACGCGGACGCGGAGAGGCTGTTTTTGAAACGCAGAGGGCGCAGAGGGCGCGGAGAAAGTAGCCGCAACTCTCTCGTCTCTGCGTTCTCGGCGTTCTCTGCGTTTCCATCCTTTCATTCCGCGCAGCCGTCCCTGGGCTGCTGGGAGCCGAAAAACGAATCCG
>JAAZNR010000131.1 GCA_012798155.1 Thermogutta sp.
CGCCGACCTATCTGCTGCGGTACAAGTTTCGGCCGGGCGACGTCTTGCAGTGGCGGGTGACGCATCGGGCAAACGTGCGGACGACCGTCGCCGACGTCGAGGAGGCGGCCGAAACCAACAGCATTTCCACCAAGGTCTGGCGAATTCAGGAAGTGCGCCCGGACGGCTCTTGCGTCTTCGAGCAATCCGTACGGGACGTCCGCATGTCGCAGCGCTTGAGCGGGCGGAACGAGGTTCGGTTTGACAGTACCTCCGGCGATCCTCCGCCGGTGGGCTTCGAGGGCGTCGCCAAAACCGTGGGAAAACCGCTCGCCCGAATCACGCTCGATACGCTGGGCCGGGTCCTGCATCGCGAGCAGTTGGTGACGGAGGCCTTCCAGACGCCGGGATTGCTGACCGTCCCTCTTCCCGAAAAACCCGTCGCCGCCGGTGAGTCGTGGGCTTTTCCCTATGAAGTGGAGGTGCCTCTCCGTGCGGGGACCGTCAAGCGGATCAAGGTGCAGCAGAAGTTCACCCTGGAATCGGTCAAGTCGGGCTTGGCCGAGATCGGACTGAAGACCGTCGTTCTCACGCCGATAGACGATCCCTTGGTGGAGGTGCAATTGATCCAGCGGATCAACGAAGGCAAGGTCCGTTTCGACATCGAGGCCGGGCGGATCGTGTCGCAAGAGATGAACCTGGAGCGGTCCGTGGTCGGCTTTCAAGGCGAGACCAGCCGGCTGCACTACGCCACGCGTTTCGAGGAGGAGTTCGTTCCCGGTTCCTTCACCGCGGCACGTCCCGCCAATACGTCGCAACCGGAGTGATCCGGTTTCGGACGCCGCTGCACGATTCCCGGAGCACAGAGAATCGGGGTAGGGGATGTGGCGGGTGGGGTGTTCTCGGACATCCCGGCGGATGCGGCACTGCCGAATGATCTTCAAAGACCGGCCCTGTGCCATTCGTAATCGTCGGTCAGCAGCCAACGATCGTCCACCTTCTCGAAGACGACGCGAAAATTCGCGGCGTAGGCTTCGTAGGCGTTCGAGCCGGATTTGTCCACGTATCGGCAGACGGCGAAGAATCGGGCTTCGGCGGTGGGAGGACTGGCATCGCGCCGGATCGTGATCTTGACTCCCGACACGTTCACCCGCGTGATGCGGATCTGATCCAAGCCCCAGCTTGCCAGCCGGCGGGCAGCCTCCGCGGAGGGTGCGAGAAGGTCGAGGACGGAGTACAGATCGTTAGCCTCCAACGCTGCTATCCCGGCGTCAATCGTCTCTTGAACCGCCTCGCGGTCCGTGACCACCAGGTAGTCGGCCAAGTACACCAAGCCGATCAAACCCGCGGCGCCGGCGGCCGCCCAAAGGAACTCCTTTTTTACGGTCGAGACGTACATCCCGCCGAGTATCGCGACCACGATGAGAAGTCCGACGTAGAGATAGGTCGGATCCTCGAACAACCATTCCATATTCGGCTCCTGCAAGACGGGGCCAATCGGCGCGTGCGATCGCGGCCGTCAACGAAGGCTCGATTCGCCGCGCCCATTGGCAATCGGACTCGCCGCATCATCGGGCAATTTAGCGTGCCGCGGCCGTCCGGACAATCGCCGCGGGCCGCCTTGCCGTCGCCGCAGCCGGCACCCTCGTCGATCCTCGCCGTCCCGGACGCCCGGGGGCGGACGCTACCGCGGGTCGAAGACGCTTTCTTCGATGACGCGGCACGGCGGCAGGGACTGCAAGAACACGCGACCGTAGGGCTTGGTGCAGATTCGGGGATCCAGAATCACCACGATGCCGCGATCCTCGCGCGTGCGGATCAGGCGCCCGAACCCTTGCTTGAGCTTGATTACGGCCTCGGGGAGCTGGTAGGAATGGAAGGGGTTGAGACCGGAATCGCGGAGCGCCTCCAAGCGGGCCTCGATGAGGGGCCGATCCGGGACGGCGAAGGGGAGCCGGGTGATGATGACGTTTTGCAGGGCCTCGCCCGGAACGTCCACTCCTTGCCAAAAACTGTCGGTCCCGAAGAGCACGGCCCGCTCGGCGACCTTGAATTTCTCCAGCATCATCCGGCGGGGCAGGCCTTCGGCCTGGGAAAACAGGGTATAGCCGTTCTCGGCGAACCAGGGATCGAGGGCCGCGGCGGTCTTGCGAAGCATGTCGTAACTGGTGAACAGGACGAAGGCCCGCCCCTGCGTGCGGCTGATGTACCGTGGCAGCAATCGTACCAAGGCCTTTTGATGCCCCGTCGCGTCCACGGCGGGGTCCGGCATGTCCTTGACCAGAATCAGCGACGCCTGTTGCTGATAGTCGAAGGGGCCGCCCAATTGCAGCGTCTCCACATTGCCCAAGCCGATACGGGAGCGAAAAAAATTGAAGCCTTGCTTGCCCACCGTCAGCGTGGCGCTGGTCAGAATGACGCTGGGGACCTCCTGGAAGAGTTGTTCCCGCAGGATGTCGGCTACGTTCAAGGGGGACGCGGCCAGCGTTACGCGCGGACGCCGGGAGCGCTGTTCCACTTCGACCCAGTAAACGGTCTGCGTTTCCCGTTGCTCGATCCACGACGTGATCGTAAAGGCCAACTCCTCCAAGCGCTGGGCGGCGGAGAGGAAATCCTGTTTTTCCTCGGCGGGCAAGTCCGCCGGCACCTCTCGCGCCAGGGTGCCGGCCAAGTGCGTCAGGCCTTCGGAAAGGGCATTGCGGAAGGGTTGCGGCGTGCGGACGCGGCCGTTGCCGGGCCGTTGCTTCTCGTACCAATCCACGATTTGCGCGAAGAAATCGTCGAGACGATACACGCAGTCTTGCACGGTCCGCCGCGATTCCGCCATGCCCGCTCTCGCCAGCAGACCGCGGCCCGTCCGTTCGTTGAACAGCTTGTTCAGATGGTAGAGAATCTGCGAAGAGGTGCAGTGCATGCCGAGTTGTTCGGCGGCCGCCGCCTCCATCGTATGCGCTTCGTCCACGACCAGGACGTCGTAGTCCGGCAGGATCGAGACGTTGCGGCGGCGGAGCGCCAGATCGGTGAACAACAAAGCGTGATTGACGATCAGAATCTGGGCGTGCAGCATCCGCCGCCGAGCGCGATAGAAGAAGCACTCATTGTAGTTGGGACAGCGTGTGCCCAGGCAATTGTGGTGATCGCTGGCCACCTCGTCCCACACGGCATGGAGCGGCTGGAAAGGGAGGTCGGAGAGGGAACCTTCCTGCGTCGTTTCGGCCCAAGCCTGGATTTGCAGGAGCTGTTCGGACTCTTCGTCGGCGAACAGGGTCCGCGCCCGTTTCAGGGCATTGGCCAGACGCCGGCGGCTCAGGTAATTGCCGCGTCCCTTGACCAAGACCGCCGTGAACTCGTAGGGCATGACGCTCCGCAAGAAGGGGATGTCTTTGTGCAGGAGTTGCTCTTGCAAGCTGATCGTGTGCGTGGATACGACCACGGGGCGAGATCGCTCCTGGGAGTCGCCGCTTGCGGTCACTTTCAAAACGGCAGGGACGAGGTAGGCGAAGCTCTTGCCCACGCCCGTGCCCGCCTCCACCACCAGATGCCGACCTCCGCGCATCGCGTTTTCGACGGCCTCCGCCATCTGAAGTTGTTGCGGACGGGCCTCGTACCGCGTCAGCCGGGCGGCGATGCGGCCTTGCGGCCCCAGGATTTCTCGTGCGGAGGACATAAACGGCGCGCGAATCGGCAAATCAGGCGAGAGGGACTTTGCAAGGCACTAGTTTTACTGCGCAGGATCGCCACAACCGGCTTACCGATCTTACGCAGACGCACAAAGCTGCGAACCGCAGTTTGTCCAGCTTCTTATCCTGCGCAGTAAAACTAGGCGCCGGCGGTGATGAGGCCTTCGGTCGGGCTGCTGGCCGTGGCGTACAGCCGTTTGGGGATGCGGCCCGCCAGATAGGCCAAGCGGCCGGCCTCCGCGGCGTACTTCATGGCGACCGCCATCCGCAAAGGGTCCTTGGCGTGCGCGATGCCGGTATTCAACAGCACCCCGTCCACCCCCAACTCCATGGCGAACGTGACGTCGCCGGCGGTGCCCACGCCCGCGTCCACGATCACCGGATAGCCGGGGTCGTTTTCCTTGAGATACTCCAGACAGATGCGGATGTTGTTGGGGTTGAGCACGCCCTGTCCCGAACCGATAGGGCTTCCCGCGGGCATCACGCTGGCGGCCCCCGCTTGCTTCAATCGCCTGGCCGTGACGGGATCATCGGTGGTGTAAACCAAGACCTGAAAACCCTCCTTGACCAGAATTTCGGTGGCCTGCAACGTGGCGACGGGATCGGGGAGGAGCGTCTTCTTGTCGCCCAAGACCTCGAGCTTGACCCAGTCCGCGCCCGGGTTGTCGAGTTGCGAGAGGATTTCCCGGCCCAGCCTCGCCACCCGAACGGCATCCTCGGCCGAAAAACATCCGGCCGTGTTGGGCAGGATGGTGTAGCGCCGCGAGTCGATGAAATCGAGAATGTTTCGCCCGGCCGAATCCAGAAGGCGTTCGCGGCGGACCGCCACCGTCACGCACTCGGTCCCCGACAATTCCAACGCTTGCTGCATTACTTCGTAGGTGGGGTACTTTCCCGTGCCCACGATCAGGCGGCTACGGAACGTGTGCGAACCGATGGTAAGCGGCCCATCCTTTGCAATCTCGACCATGATGCGGTTCAACCTCCTCCCACAAGGGTGACGATTTCCAGTCGATCGCCGGCTTGCAGCCCCGTCTCGGCGTGCTTGGCAAGCGGCACCACCTCGAGATTCCGCTCCACGGCGACGGGTTTACCCCCCAAGCCCAGGCTCCGGAGCAACTCGCCCACGGTCATTCCGGCCGGAATCTCTCGCTCTTCTCCGTTCAGCAGTATGGTCACGGCGGCGATCTTTTCGCACATGCGGCGCGTCAACTGGGCGTGAATAGGCGAAGGAAAACAGGAATCAAGCGACTTGTCATATTGTACGCATTTCACATTGTACGCATTCTATCACATACGGGGCGGAGCGCGGTCCGGGGGCGGAGCGTCCGCCGACGCAAGCAGCGTAAATCTTCAGCGCCTACCGTCCGCGAGCCGAAGGGACGGGCGCAGCCCAAGCGAGCGGATGGAGCCGGGACACTCCAAATAGGAGCCTGCGGCCCCGCGGAGACCCCGGTGCGATCGCGGACGGCGGGACGGAATCGGGGAGGCTATTCCGTGCGCAGCACGACCGTGCTGAATTGGTCGGCCGCCCAGAGCTGCAACGGGCTGCTGAAGGGCCGATTGGCGGAGTGGCTCTCCGGCGACCACGGAATGGCGTAGGCCAAGACCACCCCGGTGTTCGTCTCGGCCACATAGATGATGGACTGCCCAGGTCGCACGCCGACGGACGGACCGCGACGAATATCGGCCAGGCCCGTCACGATCAAGTAGTTCGGGGTTTGAGGCATTTGGATTTCGGGACGCGGGGTGCCGCCGGAACGCCGCATCTGGGCATTGGCCGCCTGAATCTCGGCATTCTTCATCTGGATGAAGGCCAACAAGTCTCCGTACACATTGGCTTCGTACAGGGCTTGAAAACTCCGCGTTTGATTGGCCAGGACGGCCCCGCGAAGCTGGCCGGTGAGAAAGTCGAGAAAGAAAAAGCCCTCCACGCCGTTGTCCAAGGCACCGGTCGCGATGGCGAAGTTCGAGGCGCGATCGGTGGCCACGGTATGCACGGGCGGCTGGGACCGCAGCATCGCGGCCGACAGCCCGAACAGCGTTCCCACCACGAAAACCGCGAGCCAAGGTCCTACTCGGCGTAACATGGGCTTCTCTCCCCTTCGCTCAGTTCCAAAAGGCAGGCCTTGAGATAACCGGAAAAGCG
>JAAZNR010000912.1 GCA_012798155.1 Thermogutta sp.
AGCCGGTTTGGGAAACCCGCACCAAGGAAATCCCGTACACGGTTTGCAAGCCGGTCTGGGAGACGCGGACCAAGACCTACACGGTCTGCAAGCCGGTGTGGGAGACGTGCACCAGGGAAATCCCCTACACGGTTTGCAAGCCGGTCTACGAGACCCGCAGCAAGGATGTGTGCTACACGGTGATGAAGCCGGTGTACGAGACCCGCAGCCGAACCTACACCGTTTGCAAGCCGGTCTGGGAAACCTGCACCAAGCAGGTGGCTTACACTGTATATCGCAGAGTCTACGAGACCCGCGAGCGAGAGGTCGCCTACTCCGTCTGCAAGCCGGTGCACGAGACCCGGATGGTCAAGGTGTGCGGCGGCCATTGGGAAACGCGGGTGGTGGAGAAGCCCGGCCCCGTGGTCACCAAGTGCGTCCGCGAGCCGGGCGAGTGGAAATGGGATGCCACGAGCTGCCGGGCTCAATACGACCCGGGCCAAGTGAGGACGGTCCGGGTGCAGTGCCCGCCGGTCAAGGTGTGCCGCCGCGTTTGGGTCCCTGAGGTCAAGGAATGCCCCGTGACCTGCGTCAAGTACGTCCGTGAGACGTGCGTGAAGAAGGTTCCCTATACCGTCTGCAAACTCGTTCCCGAGAAGTGCGTCAAGACGGTCAGCTATAAGGTCTGCAAGTGTGTGCCCGAGCAGCGGACCCGCACCTACACGGTCTGCAAGCTGGTGCCCGAGCGGCGGGTCAAGACCTGCACCTACACCGTCTGCAAGATGGTGCCGGAGCAACGGGTCAAGACCTGCACCTACAAGGTCCGCAAGTGGGTTCCCGAGCAACGCACCTGCACCTATCAGGTCTGCAAGATGGTGCCGGAGCAACGGGTCAGGACTTGCACCTACAAGGTCTGCAAGCTGGTTCCGGAGCAGCGCACCTGCACCTACACGGTTTGCAAGATGGTGCCCGAACGGCGGGTCAAGACCTGCACCTACACCGTCTGCAAGATGGTGCCGGAGCAACGGGTCAAGACCTGCACCTACAAGGTCCGCAAATGGGTCCCCGAGCAGCGCACCTGTACCTACACGGTCTGCAAGCTGGTGCCCGAGCAGCGGGTCAAGACTTGCACCTACAGGGTTTGCAAGTGGGTGCGTGAGCAACGGGTGAAGACCTGCACGTACCATGTCTGCAAGATGGTGCCGACCACGTGCGTGACGAATGTGCCCTGCCGCGTGATGAAGCCCGTCACCTGCACCAAGACGGTGCGCGACGTGTGCTGGGTCAGGAAGCAGGTGCCCTACACGGTCACCCGATGCGTGCCCCGCGCGGTGTGCGAGATGGTTCCGGTTCGAGTGTGCTGCCCGGTCCAGGTGCAGCGTGCCTGCGAACCGGCCTGCGACGCTTGTGCAGCCCCGGAAGCGGAAGCCGCCCCGGCCGACGTCAAGCCGGCACAAGCGGCCCCCAGCCCCTCCGACAGCCGCACGATCTGACGCGGTCTGACTGAAATCGGCCTTCCGCCGACCCCGGCGAAGGGCCTGGTCCAAGGCGAGCGGCTCGGTCGAACGATCGGGCCGCTTCCCTTTTTTGTGCGTTCTTGTGCGGCGCCTTTCTTGTGCGTTCTTGTGCGACGCCCGGCCCATAACCGAACGCTGATCGCTCGGGCGGCCCGCGGGCGGAACGCTTGAACGGCTGGGGTCTGGGGTCGAAGCCGAGCGAAGCCCCCGCTCGCCCCGCAACCTCATTTCAGCCGCGGCCCAACCGGCCTTGTCGGCAATCAGGCCGTGCGTTAAATATAAGAGTGAGGTTCCGATGACCGGTCGCGGCGATCGGGCATCCCCAGAGAGTTACTACCCGGTGGTGTAACGGTAACACAAGGGACTTTGGCTCCCTAATTCCAGGTTCGAATCCTGGCCGGGTAGCTGCGAGTGCCTGCCTTGCGGAAGGGAATCATCGGCGGGCAAATCCTTCGCGGTCGGCGGCAAGAGAGAATCGTCCCGGCCGCGGAGGGCGATCGCGGCCGCGATCGGGTTTCTCATCGGCATGGCGTTTCTCATCGGCATCGGCTGTCTCATTCCGTGGCCGGCGCATCCTCCGGCGGCATCGCCTTGATCACCGCCCGATGCTCGGAGATCGTCTCTCCTCGCTTCCAATCGCGGCGGATGGCGATCCGGTTCAAGTAGAGCCGATCCGTGACGCGGGCTCGTTCGTAGTCCTTCGCGGCCGCATACCAGGCCGAAAGCGGCCGACTCCCCGTGATGCGAAGCACGCCGTCAATGTCGATGACGCGACTTCCCTCCGCATTCACGGTGGCACCGCTCTTGGCTTCCACCTGGGTCGTCTTGCCGTCGACGGTCACCCGCCGCCGCCCCGTTTCGTAGATCCAGGTGGGATTGTTCAAGATGCCGATCAGGCCGGTGGCGATCTCGCTGGTGGTGATATCCTGCAGCGCCGTCAAGCGTTCCGACACCTCGAAGCGGCCGTCCGTATGGGAGACGTAGCGTAGTTCGGCGCGGACCAGAGCCGGGCCGTGCTCCACAACCAACAGGGCTTCGAAACCGCCGTCCTTTTCGGTCACGGCGGCGTTGATCAACTTGATGGGCAAGGCTTGGGGCGAGCCTTCCAAGCGGATGTGACCGATCCCGTTCCGCTGGTCCGGCGAAACGATGCGATCGCGCCGCTTGGCGACGCATTGGGCCATGACCACGGCGCCCCAACTGACGGTGTGGACGGCGCTCCGCGTGCGATTCAGGATGATCCGCCCGGAATCGAGACGGCGGACCCCCAAGCGTTCCGACCATGAGCCGCGCACATCTTGGGCGTAATGCAGCACGAGCCAAGTGTGAGCCAATGATCGCAACAGGTCCGACTGCGTGGAGGGGAAGAAGAACTCTTGCGGCTGATACACGGCGCCGGACGGGTTTCGCTCTTGCATGCGGCGGAGCACATCCAGAGACCGTTGCGCCAGGGTCCAGGCTTCCGGGTCTCGCCCGAACACGGCCATCAAGACATGGCTTCCCAGCCAATCCGCGTTGCGGAACAATCGCCAATCCTGGCCCGACGGATAGACGAACCCGCCGTCCGGCAGCACAAACCATTTCAGGTTCTCGTAGATTCCCGGGACGTTGTGCCAAAGGGCCTCGGGCGGCTCGCGGCCGGTCATCCGGAAATCCAGTGCGCATCCCAGCGAAAGGCCGAAGGTCTGCATGTAATCGGGATGGACCATGCCGTGGTTTTCCAACGTGAAGTCGTCGTACACATTGGCTCCCGTGAACTGCTGCGATATCGGCCGGCCGTCCACGATTCGGTCGGACTTTTCGTCGGCCGGCCGGAGGAATGAGCTGATCACCCATCGCTGAAAGGCCTGCTCCCAGGCTTCTCGCCGCGGATCGTCCGGCATCAGCAGCACCGCCACCGAGAAGATCTGGCTATTCCAGGCGTTTTCCTCGGCCTTGGTATCGTTTTTGAGCTGATGCGGCGGCACGGCATCGACGAACCGCGCGGCCTCATGGGCGATCACGCGACGAACGTCGCGCCGCAAATCATCCGGCAAGTCGTCCCACAGCCACCACGCCGCGCGGCCCAACATTTGGGCCCAGTGCGCGGACTGCCAGGCGTCCCCCCAAGGCCGGCCGTCGCCGGTCACGCGATTTCCCGTCACGTGCGTGGCGGTGAGGTAACGCATCATGCCCAGGATCGTCGGTAGAAGCTCTCCGCGCGTAACACCGACGACATTCGGGTCGTAGGGACCGAAACGGTACAGGAAAGCCAAACCCTCGACGGTGCCGGCGTTGGGGCGAATCCAGTGTTCATCGCTTTTGCTGTCGGTCGCCAGCAACAAAGCGGCGTCCTCCTGCCACGGATGGACGAGGCTCAGGAGATGCCTCGCTTGGCGCTGCGCGGCGTCATAAACCGTGCGTTGAAACGCGAGGACCGCCTCATCGCCTTGCTCCGGCAACGTCAGCGGCAGGACTCCGCCGCCGTTCGCGGAAGCCGCATCGGCCGCGCCGCGGAATTCGCCGCGGCTCCCGGCAATGATCCATACCGCCGCCGTAATGATAAGAGCGTTTCGCATGGTGACACCATTCGAAGCAGGGGTCGAAATCAAGGGAACGCACGCCTACACCGTCGCGAGGATAGCCGGGTCGGAGGGAATTGTCCAGTCGAGGCAGGGTTCGCGGAGGCGTTTGTGCTGTACGCCTATCGCGTCGATGTGCCCCTATCGGGTCCATGTACCCCTTCGCGTAGCGCGTCCATGTACCGTAGCGCGTCCATGTCGGGACTTGCGAGAGAGTCGGGAAGGGTCCTCCCGGCAGGGCGTGCGAGACGTGTCGCGATTTTGCCGCGGCAAGAGGATTTTCCACGATGTTTCGACCCGGCCGCGAATCCAGCGGGTATCGCCTGCCCCGTTCCACGATGACGTCGGACGGCGAGATGGAGGGCGGCGCTTCGTCGTGGCCGCGATCGAGGCAAGCGGCTCCACGCCCGACCCGGCGATGCGAGCCGGCGGTAGTATCACGCAACGAAACGCGAGCCGGCGGTAGTATCACGCAAATAAAGGCGAGCCGCCGCTGCGAGCCGGCAATGGGAACGCACGGCACAACACGAGCCACCAGCGTAAGCTGGTGGTGGAATCGCCCCGAAGACGAGTGACTGGGGGCTGCGCTCCGCTGCGACCCCCGCCGCCCGGCCGGAAGTGGAAACTATTGGGCTGTCGGGGAACGAAAAGATGGAAACGCAGAGACGGAGAGAACGCAAGGAACACAGAGGGGAATGAAAAAGATGGAGACACAGAGAAGACAGTGAACAAACAGTTGCGGCTCTGCCAATTCTTCTTCTTCTTCTTCTTCTGCTGCTGCTGCTTCTGCTGCTGGTGCTGCTTCTTTCTCCGCGCCCTCCGCGTCCTCTGCGTTTCAAAATCCTTGCCGTCTGCGCCTTTGCGTTTCAAAATCCGCACGCTCCGCGCCTCAGCGTTTCAAAGACAAACCGGGCAGGGGCGTGAACGGCTACACCCCGGCGGATGCCTGAAGCGGTGGGTTGCGCGGCGGACGCGACGGGGTGCGTCCTTCCAGGGGCGGCGCCGGGGCGGGACAGCGGAGGTTGAACAGGCCGAAGATTTCGTCTTGGGTGAGCGCCAATTTGCGCGGCCCGCCAACGCCCGAGAAAATGGTCTCGAACAGCCGCCGCTTTTCTTCCAAGACGGCGTTGATCCGC
>JAAZNR010000913.1 GCA_012798155.1 Thermogutta sp.
AAGGGTTGACGCAACGACGGCGGGAAGCCGCGAAGATCCCCGCTTCGTATAAGTTCCTATTAGTAAGCTCGTAGAAGCTCGTGTAGCCGCTGGGAATGAGTTCCCGGGTATGAGTTTGTATAAGGCAACGGCCGTCAAAGGGAACGGCTGCGGTACGAGCGGCTTGCTAATTTCGGCGGCTGGCATACTATTTGCTTAGAAGAGAAGGTCAGGATGAGATGGGCGCGGCGGTCCGGGGCTGCCCGGTGGTCCGGGGCCGGATGCCGCTCCCTGGGGAAACCCACAAGCCGTGCTTCCCGTTCGAACCGCACGGGAGGCCGTGGGCCGGGCAAGCCTATGATGTTGGGGGAGTTTCCGCGAAGTCGGGAAGTGAAAATGCGAACTGTGCGCCGCCTTCGAACGGTCCGTGGAATGCCGGGGAGGCGCGGCGATTGGGAAGGAGAGGTCGAAAATCATGCCGTTTGAACGATTCACCGATCGTGCCCGAAAGGTAATTCAGCTCGCCAATCAAGAGGCGCAGCGATTCAATCACGAATACGTGGGCACGGAACACATCCTGCTTGGGCTGATCAAGGAGGGGAGCGGCGTCGCCGCCAACGTCTTGCGCAATCTGGACGTGGACCTCCGCAAGATCCGCCTGGAGGTGGAAAAGCTGGTGCAGAGCGGGCCGGACATGGTCACCATGGGCCGATTGCCGCTCACGCCGCGGGCGCGGAAGGTGCTGGAGTACGCGACGGAAGAGGCCCGCAATCTGAACCACAACTACGTCGGCACGGAGCATATCCTGCTGGGTTTGCTCCGCGAGCAGGAGGGGGTTGCCGCTCAGGTGCTGATGAATCTGGGCCTCAAGCTGGAGGACGTTCGCGAGGAGGTGTTGAATCTGCTCGGCCACGGCAGCGAGGCGGCCGAAACGCCCGAGCGAACGCCCGGTGCGGGCCTGGCGGGAGAAGAAGCCCAGGATCCGGCGGCCAAGTCGAGCCGCTCTCGGACGCCGGCCTTGGATAGCTTCGGCCGGGACCTGACGGAATTGGCCCGGCAGGGCAAGCTCGACCCCGTCATCGGACGCGAAAAGGAAATCGAGCGGACGATGCAGATTCTCTGCCGCAGAACCAAGAACAATCCGGTTTTGCTGGGGGAGGCGGGGGTCGGCAAGACCGCCATCGTGGAGGGCTTCGCCCAGCGGATCGTCCGCGGCGACGTGCCCGAGATTCTGCTCGAACGCCGCGTGGTCGTGCTGGACCTGGCGATGATGGTGGCCGGCACCAAGTACCGCGGCCAGTTCGAGGAGCGGATCAAGGCGGTCATGAACGAGGTCCGCCGTGCTCAGAACGTCATCCTATTCATCGACGAGCTGCACACCCTGGTCGGCGCGGGGGGGGCGGAGGGGGCCATCGACGCCTCGAACGTCCTCAAGCCCGCCTTGGCGCGGGGCGAGATCCAGTGCATCGGCGCCACCACCTTGGACGAGTACCGCAAGTACATCGAGAAGGACAGCGCCCTCGATCGCCGGTTCCAGATGGTGATGGTGGAGCCGAACACCAAGGACGAGACCGTGGCGATTCTCCGCGGACTCCGCGACCGTTATGAAAAGCACCACCACGTGCAGATCACGGACGACGCGATCGAGGCGGCGGTGGAGCTTTCCGGCCGCTACATCACGGGCCGCTGCCTGCCGGATAAGGCGATCGACGTGGTGGACGAGGCGGGGGCGCGGGTCCACCTCAAGTCCATGACCCGGCCGCCGGACCTCAAGGAAATCGACGAGGACGTGGAACGGCTGAACAAGGAGAAGGAAGAAGCGGTCGCCAACCAAGACTTCGAGAAGGCCGCCCGGCTCCGCGACCAGGCCGACAAGCTCAAGAAGAAAAAGGCCGCCATGATGCGGGAGTGGCGGGAGAAGTCCAGTTCCGCCGACGGCGTGGTGGACGCCGAGGTGGTGGCCGAAGTCGTCTCCAAGATGACCGGCATCCCCTTGACCCGCATGACCACCGAGGACTCGCTCCGCCTGCTGAAAATGGAGGAGGAGCTGCATCGCCGCGTGGTCAGCCAGGACGAGGCCATCAAGTCCATCTCCAAGGCCGTCCGCCGCAGCCGCAGCGGACTGAAGGACCCCAAGCGGCCGGTGGGGTGCTTCATCTTCGCCGGTCCGACGGGCGTGGGCAAGACCTTGCTCGCCAAGGCCCTGGCCGAGTTCATGTTCGGCGACGAGGACGCCCTCATCCAGATCGACATGAGCGAGTACATGGAGAAGCACAACGTCAGCCGGTTGGTGGGCGCGCCTCCCGGCTACGTGGGCTACGAGGAAGGCGGCCAGCTCACCGAGAAGATCCGCCGCCGGCCCTACTCGGTCGTCCTCTTGGACGAGATCGAAAAGGCCCATCCCGACGTCTTCAACATGCTGCTCCAGGTCATGGAGGAAGGCCGGCTGACCGACAGCTTCGGCCGCAACGTGGACTTCCGCAATACGATCCTCATCATGACCACCAACGCGGGCGCGGAGGCGATCAAGAACGAGTCCGCCTTCGGGTTCCAAAAGCCGGACGACGACGCCGGCTACGACAGCATGAAGCAGCGCGTCATCGAGCAGATCGAGAAGGTCTTCCGCCCGGAGTTCCTCAACCGCGTGGACGACATCATCGTCTTCCGCCACCTGACCCAGAAGGATTTGGGCGACGTGGTCGAGATGGAGCTGGCCAAGGTCCGCAATCGCTTGGGCGAACGCAACCTGGCCCTGGTCCTGACGGACGAGGCGAAAAAGCTGATCATCAAGCGCGGCAGCAACCTGGACTTCGGGGCGCGGCCGCTCCGTCGGGCCATCGAGAATTTCATCGAGGACCCACTCTCGGAGGAATTGCTCCGCGGCGAATTCGAAGGCAAGGACACCATCATCGTCCGCGTCAAGGAGGTCGGCGGCAAGCGCCAACTGGCCTTCGAGGGCATGACGGGCAAACCGGAAGAGCTGCCTCCCGAAATCCTGCAAGACCACCTGCCGGAAGCGGCCGGGGTATCGGGAGGCGACGGCGGTTCCACCGCCCCCGCCTCCGCGAACTGAGCCGTCGCGCCGCGGCGTGAACGCGAGCCGTTCGCGCTGGAGCGACGGCGGCACGAGGTGGAATCCGGTCGCCGATGTTGCCATCACGAGAGGTAGCTCCGAGGTGGCATCGCAAGCGGCCCCGCGAAGGCACCCCGTTTTCCGACCCTGCATCTTGAAACTCGCCGCCGGTCCTTTCGCCGGGGGCGAGTTTTTGTTCGAATGATGCGCCCGTCCGCCGACTGATCCTCCGGCCGGGCGAGCCGCTTTTGCCGGCGGCGAATTCTTGTTTCCATGATGCGCGACCTTCAATGATGCGCGATTTTCAATGATGCGCGATTTTCAATGATGCGCGACGCCGAGAGACGCCGATTCGATGCCAAGGACGGCGGTCGGCCGGTGAAGGTGGGAAATCAGGGAGCATTCGGCCATGCAAGAGAACCCGTTTGGACGCGGTGCCGCGACGGGGACGGCTCGGCTCGGCCACGGCGGCCTGACACTGGGCCGGGCGACAACCGGGCTGCTCCCGGCTGCGGTCCTCGCCGCGCTCGCCGCGGTCTCGGGGTGTTCGCGGGCCGCGGTTCCCGAACCGGAAACCGTCCCCTTGGTGGAGCGGATCGGCGAGCTGTCGGAATTGAGCCGGACGGACCTCGTGACGCTCCGCGAGGAGCTTGCCCGGCTCGAGGAAGAAAAGGCCTTGCCGCGGCAGTTGACGGAGGCCCTGCCCCCGCCCGACGAAAACTTGGCGGCCGTGTTCGTGAACCTCTTCCCGCCGGATCGCCTGCCCGGCATCCTCGCCGAGGGCGAGCAGTACGTGTCCGCCGTCCGCGGTCCGGAGGCCGACCCCGCCGCGCTTCGCCAAGCCCGAGCCTTTCGAGAGCGATTCGAGCCGCAGCGGCAAGCGGTCCGCAGGGCCTTGCGGAGGCCGAAGTGCGTGTTTCCCATCCGTTTCACGGCGGGTTACGCGGCGGACCTGGGGTTTCTCGATCAGGCCGCGGCGGCCCTGCGATTGGAGCAATTGTACGCCCTGCAAGCCGTCGCCGAAGGGAAGGCCGGCGAAGCCGCGGATTCCGTGATCGTGCAATTGCGATTGGCGGCGGCCCTGGCTTCGAGCAAGCACCCGCTGGTCCGTTTCGCGGCCGCCCGGCATCGCGCCGCCGCCCTCGACGTCCTGCAAGAGGTCGTCTTGAGCGAGCCGTTGCGTCGCGATGACGTGCTCCGTGTCGGGAACGAGCTGCGGCGCCAAATCGCCGTTTGGCCGGCGGATGCCGACGCCTGGATCGGCTTTCGGGCTTTGGGGCTGCACGCCTTGGAAACGGCCAAGCGGGGACGGCTTTACGACATCCTCACGGATGAGGAAGTCGCCGAGTTCCAAGAGCACTACGACATGAAAGCATTGGTGGAACAAGTGCGAAAGAATGCCGATGCCGACGCCCTGTACTTCGTCCGGGCGATGGCCCGCGTGATCGAGATCAGCGCCCTGCCGTTTCCCCGGCGACGGCCGGAACTGGAGCGTTTGGCGGCGGAGTGGAAGACCGCCCTGGCCGGGGAGACGCCGCCCTTCGTGGCTTGCCGCGTGCTCTTGCCGCAGGTCCCGCCGGGACACGAGATGCAGGCCCGCGACCGCGC
>JAAZNR010000914.1 GCA_012798155.1 Thermogutta sp.
GTCCGGTTCGGGCACGTCCGAAGAGAATGCCTCGTCTTCCGAAAACAGCGACGACTCCCGGGGTTGCTTCGCCGGCGGCAAGACCTGCGTCGGCTCCGCCCCAAAGACGTCGATCGCCTTTCGGACCAAGGGGTTCTGCATAATGTCGAAAAGCTGCTGTTGCTGGGAGACGGGGCCTTCGTTCCGCGCTTCCAGCAGCGAGGATCCCGCCGTCAACACTAAATCCACGGCGGCGGTACCGCCGTGGACGCGACGGACGGCTGCTTCAATCCGGGCCTTGTTTTCCGGACGACTGCAAAAGCCGTGGCTGAATTGAGCCTGCGGCCGGAAGAGGACTTGCAGCCGCCCGTCTTCCAGCCAGTTGACGCGATCGAATTGTCGAGCCTGCTCCGCCAGCAGGACGGGCAGCGATTCCACCGCCCGCCTCCAGATTTCGAGCGCGCGATCCGCGTCCGGCGGAGCAGCGGATACCTGCTCGGCGGCCGCCGGATCGGGCTTCGCGTCGTCAGGGGTTTCAGCAGCTTTTTGGGGGCGAGATGCATGCATGCCCAAAGGCCGGTCCGCTCCGTCACTTTGGCCGGGGAGCCGGCCCGCCTCGCCGGAATAGGCCCTCGTCGGGCGGCTTTCGCGGGGCGCGGTGCCTGCGGTGGGCTTGGTGTCCATCGCCGAGCCGGCCCGCGAAAACGCGCTCGCCAGGGTCTCGCCGGGGCGGGGTTGCGGGGCCGACGGCGGCCCCGGTCCCGCAACCGGCGGGTTCCCCACGGACTGGGATCGCAGCTCGGCCAAGATCTGGTGCAGATCCTCCATTTCATCCAGCGTTACCAGTCGCACCAGCGCCAGCTCCGCCACGATGCGGTCGTGCGTGACCACTCGCATGCGGGCGAGAGCGTAATCCAATATCTGCATGGAGGCCATCAGGCGGTGCAAACCGAGCGACCGGCCGATCTCCGCGGCCCGTTCCGCCTGGCCCGGCCCCACCGTCAAGAGGACGTCGCCCTTGCAACCCAGGGACGCGGCGAGGCAATCCCGGTAAAAGGCGAGCAATTGCTCCATCAGGATGGCCGCATCCGCGCCTGCGGCGAGCGCGCGATGAAGCTCCCCGAACGCCTTTCCCGCATCCCCCGCCGCTACTGCCGCTACGACGGCCTCGACGGCGTCGTTGCCGGCCAAGCCCAGCAGACGGTTGGCATCCTCGAGAGTAAGACGATCGGAGGCGAAAGAAAGGAGCTGCTCCAGGAGGGATTGGGCGTCGCGCATGGAGCCGGAGGCCTTACGCGCCACCAACTCCAAGACGCCGTCGTCCACGGCTACCTTCTCAGTCTCCGTGATCGCCCGCAGCCGGTCCACGATCTCGGGAGTACGAATCCCGGCAAAATCGAAGCGCTGGCAGCGCGAGAGAATCGTGATAGGAACCTTGTTCGGCTCCGTGGTGCAGAAGATGAATTTGACGTGCTCCGGCGGCTCTTCCAACGTCTTGAGCAAGGCGTTGAAGGCCTCCTTGGTCAGCATGTGGACTTCATCGATGATGTAGATTTTGTAGCGGCTGCGACTGGGGCGAACCGCGATGCTTTGGCGGAGCTGGCGGATCTCTTCGATTCCGCGATTGCTGGCGCCGTCGATTTCCAAGACATCCACGTCTTCCCCGTTGGAAATGCTCAGGCAGATTTCGCATCGATTGCACGGTTCGGGCGTCGGTCCCTCGACGCAATTGAGGGCCTTGGCGAAGATGCGGGCGGTGGAGGTCTTTCCCACCCCGCGCGCGCCCGTGAAAAGATAGGCGTGCCCGACCCGACCGTGACGGATGGCATTGGACAGGGCCGACGCGACGTGCTCTTGGCCCACGAGGTCCTGAAAGGACTGCGGGCGGTAACGTCGAGCGACGACCAGATAATGCGAACCGCCCGGTCGCCGCGCGACCTCGGCCTCCGCCTGGAAAGCCCCGCTTTCAGGGTCGGGTTCGGCTTTGGCTCGACGTGGACTCATGAATTACGTCCACCCGGGAATCGTGAGTATTTCTTGGCGGGGCCGCCCCTTGCCGCCGGTCGAAACCCCAGTGCGATTCCGCTCCGGCAAGACGGCCGAAAACCCGGCACGCCCCGACACCCCTTTTCAATGCCGGTCGGCGTCCGGCGAGGAGCCCGCCGCACATGAAGATGACCGCTTATGGCTGCTGACTTTCGCCCCTGACCAGGTTCGCGGCTCCCCATTGCGGGGACCCCTCGCCGGGCGCCGGCTCGGGAAAAGCCTCCAAGATCATTCGCTCGAGGCTTTCAACTGTTTTACGCGATCCGCGAGGGGCCGTCAAATGGGGTGTGCGACGGAAACGTGAATCCGTCGCCCACCTTTCACAAGGCTGAACGGCGAGGACTTGATCCCGCGCAGGGTCGCCCAACGTGGAGAATCGCCGAATAGTCGCGACGGACGGCTCTTTCCCCTCTGCCGGAGGTGTGTCATGCAACCCCGGCCGGAATCTCATGGGCTATGATTGAAGGAACGCGTCTTTTGTCTCGCAAACCGCAATGCGATTTCTTCTGCCAGGGTGTCGGAACATGCCTCGCGTATTCGGATGCGTGGTCGGTGCTCGGCCGAACTTCATGAAGATGGCTCCCTTGCTTCGGGCACTGGAGAAGTACGACGACGTCCGGACCGTGCTCATCCACACGGGGCAGCATTACGATTCTCAGCTCAGCGACGTGTTTTTCGAAGATCTCGAGATGCGCCGGCCGGACATCCATCTGGGCGTCGGCTCGGGCACGCACGGCCGGCAGACGGCGCTCGTTTTGGAGGCCGTGGA
>JAAZNR010000132.1 GCA_012798155.1 Thermogutta sp.
CTCCAAGATCTGCCCGTCCTTGGCCTCGCGATAGTACAGCACCGTATCGGAGTCGACCGGCTCGTAGAGCTGACCGACGTGGGAGTAGATGCCGAATTGCCGGAAGAGGGCCTCCATGCCGAAGGTGCGGCTCTCGTCGGGCACGATGGGGACCACGTAGCGCCCGATGTTCTTGTCCCGCATCAGCCGGACCAAGAGCCGCACGAAGGCCATGGTGGTCGAGACCTCGCGGCCATCGCTGCCCGAGAAAAACTCCGAAAAGTCCTCCCATTTGGGCGGCTTGAGCTTCATCATGGGATGTCGCCGCTGCGGGAGGGGACCGCCCAAGGCCGCTCGGCGCTCGCGGATGTATCGAATCTCGGGGCTATCTTCGGGCGGACGATAGAACGGCGCCTCCGCCACGCGTTCCTCCGGGATCGGGATGTCGAAACGACGGCGGAATTCGCGCAGCTCATCCTCGTTCAACTTCTTTTGCTGATGGGTGATGTTGCGGCCTTCGCCCGCCTCGCCCAATCCATACCCCTTGATCGTCTTGGCCAAGATGACGGTCGGCGAACCGCGGTGCTCGACCGCCGCCTTGTAGGCCGCGTAAACCTTGAGCGGATCGTGCCCGCCCCGCTTCAGACGCCGAATCTGCTCGTCGGTCAAATCAGCGACCAAGGCTTCCAAACGCGGATCCGCGCCGAAGAAGTGCTTCCGGATATAGCTCCCCGGCATGACGGTGTACTTTTGGTACTGACCGTCCACGACCTCCATCATGCGTCGGGCCAAGAGGCCTTCGGTGTCGCGTGCAAAGAGGGGGTCCCAATCCGTCCCCCAAAGGACCTTAATCACGTTCCAACCGGCGCCTCGGAAGGCTCCTTCCAGTTCCTGAATGATTTTGCCGTTCCCGCGGACCGGTCCGTCCAATCGCTGCAAATTGCAGTTGATCACGAAGATCAGATTGTCCAGCTTTTCCCGACCCGCCAGTGTGATCGCGCCCAGCGTCTCCGGTTCGTCGCACTCGCCGTCGCCGACGAAGCACCAGACCTTGGAGTCACGGGCTTGGGGGCGTATGCCGCGATCCGCCAGGTATTGATTGAATCGGGCCTGGTAGATCGCCATGATCGGTCCCAGCCCCATCGAGACCGTGGGGAATTCCCAGAACTCGGGCATCAACCAAGGGTGGGGATAGGACGATAGGCCGCCGCCCGGGGCCAATTCCCGGCGGAAGTTCTCCAAGTGCTTTTCGTCGATCCGACCCTCCAGGTACGCCCGTGCGTAAATACCCGGCGAGGCGTGGCCCTGGATATACACGAAATCAGGGGACTCGGTTCCCTGCTTACCGCGGAAGAAGTGATTGAAGCCGACCTCGTACAGCGTGGCCGCCGAGGCGAAAGTCGAGATGTGCCCGCCGATCCCCGAACTCTCCCGGTTCGCCCGCACCACCATCGCCAGGGCGTTCCAGCGGATCAGGCTTTTGATCCGTCGTTCCAGGGTGCGATCGCCGGGGTAGGGCGGTTCTTTCTCCGGCGGAATGGTATTCACGTATTGCGTGGTGGCGGCGGAGGCGAACGGCACGCCCGATCGAAAGGCCTTTTCCTTCAGCCGTTCCAGAAGGTAGATGGCCCGTTCGCCGCCCTCGCGCTGAAGCACGTACTCGAACGCCTCCAGCCACTCTTGGGTTTCGGTGGGATCGGAATCCACGGCGACCGGCGATATCCCGTTGGTTCCCGTCTTCGCCGTTTGAGGGTCGTTGACCGCGGGATTCGGCCGCGCCTTATTACTGGCAACCGCACTCATGTCATCCTCTTCGAGATCAATACCATGCCAAAGCGAGACGGGAGACCTCGTCTCGGTCACGCCGCCCGGACGGCAACCGCCTCGTCACCGATTTTATCACCCTTCTTGCGTAGTCCTATATATCCCTTTTCGGTTGTTTGGCCTTGCCAATGGGGAGATTGCGTTATTATACGCGAAAAACGACCACGCTTGGCGGTGGGGTCCGGATCGGCGCGGAGCCCCCTGATCGTGTAGCGATCTCGCGCAAGCCGACCGTTCGAGCGGCAAAGACGTTTCCGGGGCGCGCCCGAGAAGCCCGCCGCTTCCTTGGAGCAACCCGGCCATTGCCGACACCGACACGCGAAGGCGGGGCGAGGTTGCGTTCGGTCACCTTCCCCAAGGGACCTTCGGCGGTTCGCCGGTAACGCTGCGAATCAGGTAGCCTTTCTTCCGCGCGTACGTGCGGGCTGCCGCGGACAGTTCCAGGTTCGTACAGTTTGCGAACCACTCGGTCACGGTCGGGTCTTCCGCGCGTTCCATGTACGCGAGCAACTCCGGCACAGTCTCCTTGTCGCCCAATCGCACGAGCATCTTGGCCGCCTTCTTCGCACGCGGTCCGTCGTCGGAATTGAGCATGGCCAACAGGATCGGTTTGGCCTCGGCGGCTATCATTTGAAGGACCGGCACGTCCTCGTCGGCCGCGATCACTCGCACAAGTTCCTTCATGGAATTGCCGGGCCGCCGACCCAACGCCAAAAGTTCGTGGAGGGCCGCCGCGGAGACGGTTTCGTCGGCATCGTAGCAAGCCTCCATAAGCAAGGAGACGGCGTCGTTCCCGCCCAATCGACCGAGCGACTCCACCGCGGCGGTTCGCACGGATGCCCAACGATCGTTCAACGCTTCCGCCGCCGCCGGCACGCCCTCTTCGCGGTCGAAACGACGGAGGGCGTACACCGCGGCCAACCTGACCCGGATACTTTCAGACTTCAGCGCCTTGGCGACCGCGGCCCTTCCCTCGGTCCCTAAAACGGCCAAGGCCTCGGCGGCAGCCCGCATCGGACCGTCGTTCGGGTCATGGAAGAGGATTTCCTCCAACGCGGACACGGAGTCCGTATCTCCCAGTTTCCCCAGTGCGGAAGCGGCGGCCGCGCGGACTCCTTGCGCCGAATCCCCCAATGCCGACCGCCAAAAGGGAATGGAATCGCGATCCGCAAGCGTCGCCAGTGCCTCCGCCGCCGCAACGCGGACCTTGACCCAACGATTCGAAAGTAGCTCCCGAAACGTTGGGATGGACTCGACATCGCGCACCCGCGCCAACCACACCACGACCCGTGCAACGCGCTCCGGGTCGGAGGACCGCAAGTCCTGACGCAGGATGGGGAGCGCCTCTTCATCGCCCAGCATGTACAGGGACGCCACCGCTTCCCGATAATATTCCACGGGATCATGAATCTTGGCGTCTTTGAACTTCCGAAGGTCGGGAATGAATTCTCGGTACCCAAACTCGCCGACGGTCCGAATCACCGAACGCACCACGAAAAGATGGGAATGTCCGAGTCCTTCGCGGAGTAGTGGTATTCCGGCCTCCCCACGCATGGCCAATCCTTCGGCCGCTCGATCGCACAGATCGGCGTCCAGCATTTGTTTGTCGTTCCATGCCCAGTTTTGTCCCTGGCGCCACAACGCCGCGATCGCCGCATCGTCACCCAATCGCAAAAGCGCCTCCCGCACTGCCATTTGCACTCGCGGATCCGCGTCTCGTAGGGCCAACCGAAGGGCGGGGCACGATTCTTCGTCGCCGTAAACCCCCAACGCCCGCGCGGCCAGCTCCGGCACGTGACGCTGTTCGTGTTGCAGTGCCTCGCGGAGCAAGCCGTGTCCCTCCGGCCCCAGCTTGCCGAGTGACCGCGCCGCTTCCCCCGCCAGGGTGGATCCCCCAACCTGCATCAAGCTGCTCAAGGGCCGAGCGGCCTGGCGCGGATTCAAGTGCCCCAACATCGCCGCCGCGGCCAAGGGAATCCCGTACTTCTTGGACTCCAGAGCCTCCACCGCCCGCCGCGTGAGCAAGTCCCGCTGGTCCTCCGAAAGCAAGTGCATCCACCAGCGCTTACCCGCGCGACCAGGAACGGCATCTCGCTGGGCGATCCAACCCGAGACCCAGCGAGGGTAGCGAAAGACGCCCACTTCCGGCGGGATACGCACCCACACCAGCAGTCGGCGGCCATCCCGCCCCGCCACCGCGAACTCGGTCCCCGGTTCCACGTTCAGATCGGCTTCCCTTGTGTCACGAAGCTGCACGCGTCGGGCCGCAACGGCGAACTCGCCGCGACGGTAGTACGCCTGGGGCGATTCCTCGCCCAAAGCCAAAACCGTCGCAAATAGCGATGCCGCACACGTCGCGCCGCACCAAGTCCATACGGGCCATCGCATTTTCCCGCCCTCTGAAAGGTCGCCGAACCCAATCCTCACCAATGCCATGCGGCCTGCATGGTAAGGCATGGCCTTCGCCGATTGCAACCCAAAGACCGGCGTGCCGAACCCGGTCGTTTCGACTTGCAATCACCCGAGACTCGTCGTCGCCGTAAGCA
>JAAZNR010000915.1 GCA_012798155.1 Thermogutta sp.
ATGGTTACAGCTAACATAAGCGCTCGGCCCGAATTGTGCAAACGGGCCACAAGGGCCGGCGGATCGGGGCGCGAGTCCGCCGGTCCGACGCGCTGCGTTCATGGAGCCGCCGCAGTCGAGAACCGGGCGTTTGCGTTGTTCCCCCGTCGCGTAAATGGCGGGACTTACGGAGGGGTTGGGAGACGCCTTCCCCCTTGCGGGAAGGCCGTTCGCTGCCGGCAGGCCGTTCATTGCCGGCAGGCCGTTCATTGACGGGAGGGCGTTCGTCGATGGAAGGCCGTCCCCTGATGGAAGGCCCGTCCCCCGATGGCAGGCCGTTGGGAATCGGTTCGGCTCCGGGAGGGCCGCGCTCGGTCGCGGCCGAACGGCAACGGCCAAGGGCGCTTCGACTTCACCTTGTTGCTTCCGCCGTACTTGCATCGTCCCGCCCGCTAGGGTAAACCAGCCGGTAGCGAATAGCGAACAACGTCCCGCTAGGGAAGGACGTGCTGCCGGGGATTAGGGAATAACGTGCTGCTGGGGAATAACGTCCCGCCGGCGAATAACGTCCCGCTCGGCCAAAGGGGCGGAGGGCGTTCGCGGATCGGGGAATCCGCGGGGAGTGCCGTCAAATGCGTGCAGAGGGAGACGTGCAAAGGGAGAAGAATATGCCGACACAGCGATTCATCTCGAAGACCGCGGTTGGCGGTTTCGGCGGCTGGATTTTCGCTTCCGCGGTGTTCGCGCTATGCTGCGGGGCGGCCGCGCAAGCCGATCAAAACCTGTTGGAATGGCGATTCGACCGTCCGGGCGAGCTTCAGGGCTGGGCCGGCGGAGGGCATGTGCGGGACCTCCAGGCCCGCGGAGGGGTCTTGGAAGGAGAGACGGTCGGCGATGATCCGATCCTGCTCAGCCCGGTTTTCGAAATCCCGGCCGCGCCTCTTCAGTACGTCGAATTCCGCATGAAAACGGCGGGAGGAGGAGCGGGGCAGCTCTTCTGGACCGAAACGTCGGAGGGGCGATTCGGCGGTTTCAGCGAAGAGAAGGCTTGCCGCTTCGATGCCTTCTCCGACGGCGAATTCCACGTCTACCGAGTCTACCCGTTTTGGCACGCGGCGAAGAAGATCATCCGCCTGCGACTTGACCCGCCCGCCGCCGGACGCTTCGCCGTCGAATGGATTCGCGTGGCCGAGCAACCGTTGCCGAGCACTTCTCAGCGGACGAGTTGGCGATTTCCGGCCCACGCGCAAGACTGGATCGCTTGGCAGGAGGTCGAGATCGCGGGTGCGGCGTCCGACGGGCTGCGGCTTCGATCCTTGGGAAAGTCGCCCGTCGTCTTAAGCCCGCTGCCGGGCGTCCCCGCGAACGAAAACGCTTACGTTTCCATCCGCATGGCGGCGGACAAGGGGAGCGCCGGACGCATTTTCGCCGTCTCCGACGGCCGCTTCGGGATGGAGTCGCTCACGTTCCCCATACGAGCCGACGGGAAGATGCACTCGTATCATATCGAAGCCGACCAGATTCCCACCTGGACCGGCCGCGTGATTTTTTTGGGAGTGCAGCCGACGGACGCGGCGGACGCCGCCGTGACCGTGGAATCCATTGAGATCGCCGACTCGCCCCGCGGTCCGGCGGAGATCGAGGTCGCATTCTTCGGCTCGACGGCGGGAGTGAATCGGGTCGATCGGCCGATCGAAGTCTCGCTCTTGCTGCGGAATCTCGGCGGGGAGGCGGTCCGCGATTTGGTCGCGTCCCTGAAGCTGCCCGGCAATTGCCGCGTCATCGGAACGAACGAACAGCGGGCCGATCGGCTCAGCATTCTGCTTCCCCGGACCTTTTCCTGGAGGATCGAGTGCGGGAACGCGGCAACCGTGGAGGCACGGGTCGAGCTTCGCTCCGCCAATCACGCGCCGCTCGCGGCGTCGGCGACGATCCTGTTTACCGACTCGCCGCCGGTCGCGCCGGGGGACTATATCCCGGCCCCGCAACCGGTCGATTGTCCCTACGACATCGGCGTGTTCTACTTCCCCGGTTGGGATTCGATGACGCGATGGCAACCGATCCTGGGCTATCCCATGCGGAAGCCGGTGCTGGGCTGGTACGACGAGGCCAATCCCGAGTGCGCCGACTGGCAGATCAAGTGGGCCGTGGAGCACGGAGTCAAGTTCTTCATGGTGGATTGGTATTGGTGCCAGGGGAATCGGCATCTGGAACACTGGCTCCACAACGCCTACATGAAGTCGCGTTTTCGTCCGTACCTCAAATGGGCCGTCATGTGGGCGAATCACAACCCGCCCAATACGCACTCCGCGGAGGATTGGCGTCAGGTAACGCAGTACTGGATCGACAACTACTTCGGCATGGAGGAGTACTATCGCATCGATGGGCGGCCCGCCGTGTTCATTTGGGCGCCGGCCAACATTCGCAACGACGTGGGCGGCAGCGAGGAAGCGGCCAAGCTGTACGCCATGTCGCAGGAAATGGCCCGCCGGGCGGGTCTGCCGGGCATCTATTTCGTGGCAATGAGCTCCCACGAAAGCGAGGCCGCCTGCCGCCAACTCAAGGCCGAGGGCTACGAGGCCTTCACCTCTTATCACGGATTCCAGATCGCGGCCCAAAACGCCGGAGCGAAACGCTTTCCCTTCGCCGACGTGGTTGCGACCTCGCCCGAGGTCTGGCGGCAAGCGGACGCTCGCGCCTCCGGCTTGCTGTACATGCCGATCGTGGATACCGGTTGGGATTCGCAGCCGTGGCACGGTACGCAGTCGCTGGTGATTACGGATCGCACGCCCGAGGCCTTCGGCGAGTTGTGCCGGGAAGCGCGGCAATATGCCGATCAAACCGGCA